>NZ_JBHFLL010000043.1:0-20614 GCF_041928595.1 Microcystis sp. BLCC-F209 | reverse complement strand
GGTCAAAAGTCAAAGCGATATTAAGAAAACTGAAGGCAAGAACTTACAAAGACTTAATAGAAGGGATTGAATTAGCTATGTTAGAAGTTACTCAAAAAGATATTCGCAATTGGTTTACTCACTGTTGCTACTGTACCTCATAAGTTAGAAAATTGCTATATTATTTGTTACAGATATTTATCGCCAACCTACTCCTTATCAAAACATTCAAGCCCTAATTACAGTAATTCTATATTGATTTTCTGTCACCACAACTTCAGTGGATAATCTTTCTTCCATTGGTAAGGCATTTTTTCGCCTATCAAAGATAAATAACCAACCAAAATCTAAACCCAAACGCCCTAAATAAGATTCTAATTGTTCAATTCCGTCAGCTTGCGGATCGCGTTTTTTATCTCGCCATACTTTTAATTCAATCCCTAAAATTACATCTTTATACTGTAAACATAAATCCATTCTATCACTACCAATTGCATATTCCCTTTCTAAAACTCCCCCACCATTAACCACACGATGTAAAAAAGCCATTAATACTATATGTGGCGCGATTTCATGGTAAGCAGCACTACTTAATAATGGTTCGACCTGTTGTCGCCAAAACTTGAGAAATGCTGTTAATAAAGCATCTATATTTAATTCACCTGTTGTAGTCAACCAACTAGGACTAATTAAAGGTAAACTGTCCTGAGTTCCTTGTACTAAAACGCGGGGAATAACTTCACGATATATGGGGTTAGAAATAACTAATCCCCCCATCGGATCACGTCGTAATAATCCTAAATCTATTAAATATTGGCGATCATCTGCTAGAGTATCGGGTAAGGTTTGCCCTGATAAAATTGGTTCAATAATATTTTTAACTCGTTTTTCTCTGAGTTTTTCCGCTAAACTATCTAAATGAGTATCCTGACGATTAATTAATATTTCTTTGGCTGTTAAAATATGTTCTTTGGTAATAGTAATACTTCTATCTTTTACCATTTTTTCTACAACTTCTTTAGCCAAAGCATTAACTAACCAAGGTTGTCCTTGGGTTAAATCATAAGCTGTTTCTATTGCTTCTGGTGTAAAAATTTGTCCGGTTGCTGCTGTATGTTGTTGATATAATTCTCCCACTTCTGCAAGATTAAAATTTCGCATAGTCAGAGAAGCAACTTTGATATTAAAAGGACTAGATGTCTTTAATCTATCACTACCACCAGATGCTACTTTATAATCTCGCACATCTCGTAAACCAATTAATCCTACCGAGGTCGGAAAATTTTCAGGACGATTAGGAAACCCATCTCTTAACTGTCGTAAAACTGATATTAATGTTTGGTCTTGTAAAGAGTCAATTTCATCTATAAATAATACTATGGGACGATTTAAAGATGTTGCCCAACTTTGTAAAAAAGCCTTAATTCTATTTCCTGGTTCTTCCTGTTGCCATTGTTTAGCAGCTGGTTGCAATTCTTTAGGTAAACGGATATTTATTGTATTATACCATGCCCCTAAAATTGCCAATTCTGCGGCTGTAGGATCATGATTAAATGCACTTCCTACTTCCACTGATACCATGACTGCGGCATAATTTCCTCTATCGGTAAGTTGTTTTGCTAGGGATAACATGGCGGTGGTTTTCCCCGTTTGTCGTGGTGCATGAAGGACAAAATAACTTTCTTGTTCAATTAGCTCCTCTAAATCTGGTAATCGTACTGTGGGAGATAAAATATAGTGGATATCGTCTTTACAGGGACCGGCAATATTAAACCAGCGAGTCATGGTATTTTGGCAGTGGGTGAACTCTTTAAGTTTACACTATCTATAATTATGTTGGTATCAAGCAAGATTTTCACAGGTTATGTTTCTCCTTTAAATATTCCCATTTAGCTTGATCTGGATCAAAATCAGGAGGTGCAGGTTGGGTTTTCTCAAACCAGTTTTGCAAAACCTTGATTTTAGTTGGTCTTTTTGGTGTTTCTGGTGCTGATTCAGTGGTTAGGGTTGTGGTATGATCAAGGGTATCTGTAGCTGCCCAAACTACAATTTCCCCTTTTCTGGGGGGTAAATTCAGGGGTTCGGTAATTACTAAGTTACCAGATTGATCAATTTTTCCTTTGAGTTTGTATGCTTGCATGATATTTTTCATGAGACTCTGTTTTTATATTATTATCTCAAATTGACTGAATTGGAGGTTATTAACTGAATGTACACCTTAAAAATTAGTAGAGTTGGAAATTCCTTGGCTATAACATTACCTCAAGAAGCTCTGGAAAAACTTAAAGTTCAAGAAGGAGACAGTGTATTTGTCACTGAAACACCAACAGGTATTATTATAACTGCTGGTAATCCTGATTTTGAAAAAGCAATGGAGGCTTACAGAAAAGTCAGCACAAAATACAGAAATGCACTTCATGAGTTAGGGAAATGAATGGAATTTTCTGGTTAGATGAAATAATTGTTAAAGCCATACATGAAGACCAATTAATACAGCATGGTGGTCTGGCGGGTGTGCGAGATAACAATTTGTTTTTCGCTAGTTTAGATAGACCGAAAAATTTACTTGCTTATGGTGAACCTACACCCAGTATATTTGATTTAGCTGCGGCTTATGGTTATGGATTTGCTAAAAATCATGCTTTTATAGATGGTAATAAACGGGTAGCTTTCGTAGTAATGGCTATCTTTCTGGAATTAAATGGATATTCGTTAGATGTTCCAGAACCCGAAGTTGTTTTAATAATGGAACGACTAGCAAATGGCCAAGAAAGTCAAGAAACTATATCAGAATGGCTGCGAGAAAATTCTATTAAATATTAAAGGTTATCTGTGGCTGCCCAAACTACAATTTTCACGTTTCTGGGGTGTAAATTCAGGGGTTTGGTAATCACTAAGTTACCAGATTGATCAATTTTTCCTTTGAGTTTGTATGCTTGCATGATGTTTTTTATGAGACTCTGTTTTTATATGATATCATATTGAACAAATTCATTTTAATAAACCTCATCATGACTGCCAATATCTATCAATAAAATAACCATTTCTAATAACTACTCATCTTGGGAGAAGTTAAAGATAATTCTACAGTTATAAGCAACAGAACAAGACCATAAACCTGCTAGTTCACCTCCTAATTTATGAGAATTCAAAGATGGTGTAAAAGGATCATCAGCCAAAATCCTTAATACATTAATAATTTGATTTTTTAATTCTGGATTTTTCTTTGTAATCTTCTTGAAAGACCTTTTAAATCCACTACTCCAAACAACTTCCATCATCATCTCCTAGTAAATCAGCAATCAAATCATCAACATTTCCTCTCTTTGCTGTACCATTTTTAAAAGCCTGTTTTAGTTCTTCTGCATTAGTTAAAATTTCAGTTCGTTTTTGATTAATTCGTTGTTTTTGTAGAAAGTCAAATAAATACTCTCGATCTTCTGTGGGTAAATTTTCGATAGAATTAATAATTTCCTGTAAAGTCATCATGGAACCTCCTAATTAGGTAAATTCTAGCTTTGGTAATTCTATTTTAATCTATAAGTTCACTGGTTGGAGTTGTGGTATGATCAAGGGTATCTGTGGCTGCCCAAACTACAATTTCCACGTTTCCAGGGGGTAAATTCAGGGGTTCGGTAATCAGCAAGTTACCAGATTGATCAATTTTTCCTTTGAGTTTGTATGCTTGCATGATATTTTTTTAGGACTTACGCAAAAGGGAACGAAAGTAGGGGTAATTCATGAATTACCCCTACGCAAGAATAAGGTTTTCAGTCACATCTTGCGTAAGTCCTAAATATAAAATGGTGATTTTTCCGCTCTTTCGCATCAAGACTTGTGGAGTGTAACCTATGTTAGGATGTCTCTAGTATATTTTCTAAAAATTAATCTACAGGAATATCACTATGAGCTTACAGCGAGAGGTAGAATTAAAATCAGATGCAGGAATGGACTACAGCAAACTCCGTGACTTACTCAAAGCTGGGAAATGGAAAGAAGCGGATGAGGAAACAGCAAGGGTAATGTTAGCGGTTGCAAACCTCGAAGAAGAAAGTTGGTTAGATAATGAACACATTGATAATTTTCCCTGTGCAGACCTCCGCACCATTGACCAATTGTGGGTAAAATACAGTAATGGTAGATTTGGGTTTTCTGTTCAGAAACGCATTTATCAGGGTTTAGGGGGAACGAGAGAATATAACCGAGAAATCTGGGAAAAGTTCGGGGACAAGGTAGGATGGAGAGAAGGAGGAAGCTGGTTGTCTTACATTGATATTACTTTTGAGATGAAAGCACCTAAAGGCCAACTCCCATGTGATTGTTGGGGTTTTTAGTTTTTTAGGAATGATTTTTCGTTTGCGTCTTCTCTCGCGTCGAGACTTGTAGATTGTAACCTGTAAAGATTACAGTTCGTAGGGTGCGTTAGGAGCGCAAAAAGATTATAAAATGTACAAATAAATTAAATACGCGACGTAACGCACCATTATTATTAAATGAGATTTTTAAAAACATAATAAAATAAATTATTGAGCAAATATGAGGTGCGTTACGCTGTCGCTAACACACCCTACAAATTATCTATTACATCAGAAGATTAATAACAGAAGTCGGGGATCTAAATTTTATCAGAATCAGATATAATCAAATTGGGTAAATAACCAAAATAATCTATGAATACGTTAGAACTTCGTGAACAAATCCAAAAATATGTTGAACAACTGTCACCAGAAAAATTACTTGTAGCAGTTGATTTTTTAGCATATTTGGCAACAAGAGAAGATGATGCTACTCAAGAGTTATTAGAGATTGTAGGATTTAAAGAAAATTTTGATCATGCTAGAGAAAATGTAAAACAAGGAAAGGTGATTACTGTTGACAAACTTAAACGAAAATATTAATTATACTGTTGTTATTAGTATTGATGCAGGGGAGTTTTTTGAATCTGCTTCTGCTACTTTACAAAAAAAGTTAGATAGATGTTTTGAACGTTTAAAAATTAATCCTCGTAATCATCCTAATATAAAATCTCTCAAAGGTGAGTTATCAGGTTATTATCGTTATCGAGTAGGTGACTATAGAGTTATTTATGAAATTAATGATGATTTAAAACTGGTAACGATAATTTTTATCGCCCATAGAAGTAAAGTTTATGAATAGCTGAAATAAAAATTAAGCAGCCAATCCTGTAGGGTGTGTTAATTAAATGCAACGTACCTTATAAATTCACCGTTAAATATCTTTGAAAAAAGCATTGTTTCCAACAATACTTCATTTAAAAGACTCAAGCTCTAATCACAGTAATTCTATATTGATTTTCTGTCACCACCACCTCAGTGGATAACCTTTCTTCCATTGGTAAGGCATTTTTACGCCTATCAAAAATAAATAACCAACCAAAATCTAACCCTAAACGCCCTAAATAAGATTCTAATTGTTCAATTCCATCAGCTTGCGGATTGCGTTTTTTATCCCGCCATACTTTCAATTCAATCCCTAAAGTTACATCTTTATACTGTAAACATAAATCCATTCTGTCGCTACCAATGGCATATTCCCTTTCTAAAACTCCCCCACCATTCACCACACGATGTAAAAAAGCCATTAATACAATATGTGGAGCGATTTCATGATAGCCAGTGCTACCTAATAACGGTTCTCCGTGCTGTCGCCAAAATTTGAGAAATGCTGTTAATAAAGCATCTAGATTTAACTCCCCTTCCGGTGTTAACCAAGTCGGTGCAATCATTGGTAAAGAAGCCATTGGTGTGACTGTTAAAACTCTGGGTAACACTTCCCGATAAATGGGATTAGCAATAGTTAAACCTCCGTAGGGGTGCATTTTACATAATCCTAAATCAATCACAAATTGAATATCATCATTAGGGATATTTCCTAATTCTAAACCGGCTAACATCGGTTCAATAATGGCTTTAATTCTTGGTTCTCTTAACCTTTCCGCTAAACTATCTAAATGAGTATCTTGACGAGCAATTAATATTTCTTTTGCTTGTAAAATGTGTTCTTTAGTAATAGGAATACTTCTATCTTTCACCATTTTTTCTACAATTTCTTTAGCTAAAGCATTGACTAGCCAAGGTTGTCCTTGGGTTAAATCAAACGCTGTTTCTATTGCTTCTGGTGTGAAAATTTGTCCAGTTGCTGCTGTATGTTGTCGATATAATTCTCCCACTTCTGCAAGATTAAAATTTCGCATAGTCAGAGAAGCAACTTTTATATTAAAAGGACTGGATGTATTTAATCTATCACTACCTCCCGATGCTACTTTATAATCTCTCACATCTCGTAAACCAATTAATCCTACTGACGAGGGAAAATTTTCAGGACGGTTAGGAAAACCATCTCTTAACTGTCGTAAAACTGATATTAATGTTTGGTCTTGTAAAGAGTCAATTTCATCTATAAATAATACTATGGGACGATTGATAGCTTTTGCCCAATCTGATAAAAAAGCCTTGATTCTGCTTCCTGCTTCTTCCTGTTGCCATTCTTTTACAGGTGGTTGCAATTCTTTAGGTAAACGAATATTTATTGTATTATACCATGCCCCTAAAATTGCCAATTCTGCGGCAGTAGGATCATGATTAAATGCACTTCCTACTTCCACTGATACCATGACTGCGGCATAATTTCCTGTAGCAGTAAGTTGTTTTGCTAGGGCTAACATTGCGGTGGTTTTCCCCGTTTGTCGTGGTGCGTGTAGGACAAAGTAACTACGTTGTTGAATTAGCTCCTCTAAATCTGGTAATCTGACTGTGGGAGAGAGCATATAGTGGATATCGTCTTTACAGGGACCGGCAATATTAAACCAGCGAGTCATAGAATTTTATTATTTAGTGGACATTTTAATTTTAGATGATTTTGGTGGGGTTTGTCATGGCAGGAAGGAAGAGGTGATGATCGGCAATACCTTGTTATGCTTGATTATGATCAATTATTGTTATGTAGAGGAATGGTAGGCTGATTTTACGTTTGCTAATGGGTAGTGATACTAAATCTGGTTATTAAAAGTGGCATTTAATATACAAGACTTTGATTGTTGATAGCTTACTGGTATAATACTGGAGCGCACTGGTAGGGTTAACTTCCAGTACCATCGTTACCGAAACCCGATCGAACGATGGTGACAGGAGATCAGTTAATGATCAAAATTGAAAATCTTAAGCTAATTGCTAAAAATTATGGCCGCTGAAATTATTTGTGTAGGAACGGAATTATTATTAGGGGATATAGTTAATACTAACGCCCAATATTTAGCCCTAGAATTGGCAAAATTAGGCATTCCCCATTATTATCAAACGGTGGTGGGGGATAATGTAGAAAGACTGAAAAAAGCGATCGCTATTGCTCGAGAACGTTCCTCAATTTTAATTTTTACCGGGGGACTGGGACCTACTCCCGACGATTTAACCACAGAAACAATCGCCGATTTTTTCCAAACGCCCCTTAGAGAAGATAAAGAGATTTTAGCAGAAATCGAGGCTAAATTTACGAGTTTAGGGCGAGAAATGCCTCCTAGTAACAGTAAACAGGCTTTAATACCTGTGGGAGCCGATTTTTTGCCAAATCCGACGGGAACCGCCCCCGGCATGATCTGGCAACCAGAGACTAACGTAACTATTCTCACTTTCCCCGGAGTACCCTCAGAAATGAAGAGAATGTGGGTAGAAACGGCGATTCCTTACCTAAAAAGTCAAGGATGGGGCAAAGAGAGGATTTATAGTCGTTCTCTCAAATTTCGCGGTATTGGTGAGTCAGCTTTAGCGGAAAAAGTAGCCCATTTATTTAATCTGACTAATCCCACCGTTGCCCCCTATGCTGGTTTAGGCGAAGTGCGTTTACGAATTGCGACGAAAGCCCCTTCTTTAGAGGCTGCTTTGCAGGTAATTGAACCGGTAGCGACGGAAATTAAGGAAATCGCCGGATTAGATTATTTTGGGGCCGATGATGATACTTTACCCTCGGTAGTGGGGGAACTGTTGCGGCGACAAAAACAAACTTTGAGTGTGGCAGAATCCTGTACCGGAGGAGGATTAGGGGAAATTATCACCCAAATCGCCGGCAGTTCCGATTATTTTTGGGGTGGGGTTATTTCCTACGATAATCGGGTAAAAGTTGCCCTCTTAGACGTAAATGAGCGGGATTTAAATAATGTCGGGGCTGTCAGTGCCATTGTTGCCCAACAGATGGCACTAGGGGTGCGAAAACGCCTCGCTACGGATTGGGGGATCAGTATCACGGGTATTGCCGGACCGGGAGGTGGCAGCGAGACAAAACCCGTGGGCCTAGTTTATATCGGTTTAGCCGATCCTCGGCGAAATGTCACCGTATCAGAGCATCGTTTCGGAGAAAATCGAGATCGCTCGACCATTCGCCAGATTAGTGCTTATACCGCCCTCGATCGTCTACGCAGGAATTTATTAACAATATCTTAAAAAAGAATTGCCAAGAATATATACTCAGACTAAAAAGTTATGTTAAGCTTAATATAAATACAAGATATAGATTCCCCCGCTCGTCAGATTTAACAGCCAAACGATGAAAATCAGTTAAAATTCTCTAGAATCAAGCTGTTGCGGGGATCAATCGACGAAAACTCATAGCTAGTATCTCAAAGGAGCCATTTGGTCAATGGACTATTTAGATGAAGTGATAGACAAGTTGAGAGAATGGGCGCGCAAACTGATCGAGAGTGTTTTTGGTCCGGAACCCGAACCCGAACCCGAATTAATCCCGATCCCCGTGCGCGATCACAGTCGATAAGGCCACCGGTAAAACAGAATATTGCGATAATATCAGTGCAAACTTACTATGAGTCTGCACTTGATTTTTGCCTGAAGCCAAGCCTAGCTTAATTTGGTGACAATTTGATTATTTAGTAACAATTCTTGACTGAGTAAATCTTCCACATTAATCCGCAGGAAACACTGATCATCAATCCAGAACTGCACTTTAATGCGATCTTTGCCGGGGAAACCTAAAGGATCGAGTTTAGCGATCGAACAGGCCCCCTCGCGATCATTTAAGGGTTGAACGCTAGTTTCTCCACTACCCAGGGAACGAGTAATTAATTTATCACCATCAAAATAGACCTCCATTGCCCCCCTTTCTGGGCCTAATTCGCCGATAATTAACTCAATGCTGGGTTGATTGTCCACGGAAGCACCTAGTACTAATTCCACGGGTTTTTCCATGGGATAGGGTTGTCCGGAGTTAATAATCGGATGCCAAGCGTGGGCATTTTTGCGACGATTCCAGTAACGAATCCCGTAGCTATGATAAAGAAAATCTTTGACTTGATAACCTTGGGCTAATTGTAACGCTCCCAAAGCGATCGCTTCAAAGGGTCGATCCTCTTTAATTTTACTACTATCAAAATACTGTCGCACCCAATCTTTTACCGCCGGAATTTGTACGGTTCCCCCAACTAATAACACCGCATCGATATCGCTAACTTCAATTCCATTGCGTCTTCCCTGTTGCAAAACTCCCGTCATTAAATCATCTAATTGATTAAAAAAGTTTTGTTGTTGGAGAATATCGGTCAATTGTTCTCGATCTAAGCTTAACTCGTAACTCTCGAAATTTTCCTCATCAAAATATACTTCCTCGGCGGTTAATTGGGAAGAAAGTTTAATTTTTAATCTTTCTGCTAGACGAGTAGTTAGGGAAGTTTTCGCTAAAGATTGCTTTTGGGCAAAATAATCGACAATCCAATCGTCTATATCTGACCCACCTAAATTTGTCCCTGCCTTGGCTAAAACTCTCGCTATTTTAGTTTTTTGGGCGGAATTATTGCCTAAAAGTTTTTCTCCCCACTTGAGAATAAAACCTTGATTTTTTTGAGGATTATCTAAATCTAATTGTACCAAAGAAAGATCGAGGGTGCCACCGCCAAAATCTACCACTAAAATCACCTGATCACCCGTGGTTCCATAACCCAAAGCGGCGGCCGTGGGTTCATCAATTAGGCGAATTTGTTCGATTTCCCAACCCTGACAAACATTACTTAACCAATTGCGGTAACTTTCAAAACTATCGACGGGAACGGTTAAAACTAGCGATTGGGGGGTTTCCAGGGCGGTGTTTTTTAAGTGGTCGATGATGCTATCGAGAAACCATTGGCCAACCCCCTCGAAACTGAGGACAGTTTCCTCTAATTCTGGTAAAAATCCTTGAATTTTTGCGCCGATACCTCGTTTAAAGCGACGAAAAAAACGCGGATCTCGATCGATATCTAAACCCTGATCGCGCACTGCTTGACCAGCAATTACTTGCAGGGGATTGGCTGATTTAATATAGAGTAAACTGGGAATTAGGGGCGGATTGTCGGCTATTTGTTGGGATAACTCCGATAATTTCACGGTTTCGGCCCTATTTGTCGCCCCATTCCAACGAGTAATGACGGTATTACTGGTTCCGAAATCAATAGCGTAGAACACGATCGATGGTTTTTAGGTAAATTTAGTTAATTATTCGCTATTATAACCTGTTATTTATTGAACCCGCCCGATCGAGGTGGAAGTTTCCCCAAAAAATCGGGAATTTGTTCAGCGCAAGCTCAAGAATTCTGTGCAGAAACTTGACAAATAATCTTTAATAGTATATATGAGTTCCACCTGATCAAAGGATTATGTTAGCAGTTACTACCTCACCCGAAACCCTCTCCTTAGAAATTCCTAGCGCGATCGCTCTCTCTATCACCCTTGAACAGTTTGAAGCCCTTGCGGAGGTCAACCGGGACTTAAAATTAGAACGTACAGCCCAAGGAGAATTAATCGTGAATCCCCCGACAGGTGGCGAATCAGGACAGCGTAATTTTCGTATAACAGGACAATTGTTTTGCTGGTGCGAAGAAAATGAAGCTTTAGGAGTCGGGTTTGACTCTTCCACTGGATTTATACTACCAAATGGGGCGATTCGTTCTCCCGATCTATCTTGGGTGAGTCGAGAACGCTGGGAATCTTTAACCCCTAAGCAGAAAAAAGGATTTATTCCCCTCTGCCCCGATTTTGTGGTCGAATTGCGGTCTGAATCGGATAGTCTTGATAAATTACAGAAAAAACTGCTCGAATATAGGGAAAATGGGGCAAGGTTAGGCTGGTTAATCGATCCCCAGAATCGGCAAGTTGAAATTTATCATCAAGGAAAGGAAGTGGAGATCTTAGAAAATCCCACTGATTTGTCGGGTGAAGATGTTTTACCCAATTTTAGCTTAAATTTAAAGTTCTGATGTTTTCAGGAGTAATCCTGTGATATTCTGCCAATCTTTTTGAGATCGGGGAGTCGCTTTTAAATTATCTAAGAATTCTTTTTTCTAGGTCATCATCAAATGAGCATCGAAAAGTCGTTAGTCTCGTCAGGTAAAAGTCTTTATCAAGAAGATTTCTACCGATGGTTACAAGAAACCGCTAATTTACTCAAAGAACATCGTTTTGAAAAATTAGACTTAGAAAATTTGATCGAAGAAATTGAAACGATGGGAAGGAGTGAAAAACGAGAACTAGAAAGTCGCTTAACCGTCATTGCCGAACATCTGCTTAAATTGACTTACTGGCTAACTGAAAAGGAAGCAAATGCTCAAGGGTGGCGCAGCACAATTGTTGAACAACGCAGACAAGTTCAACGCTTATTAAAAGAGAGTCCAAGTCTGAGAAGATTGATTCCTGAAATCTGGATAGATTGTTACCTAGCAGCCAGAGAAGATACTTTCAGAAAGTATCAACTTGATGCTGATTTATTCCCGATTGAATCACCCTTCACCCTTGCAGAAATCCTTGATTATGACTATCTTCCTTAAAAATGAATTCGGTATTTTATCGATGAATACAATGCCTAACAAAGCCAAGCTTTAAACGGCAATCACTACCTCTGATTTACCAAATCAAAGTAAGATTTAAACTAAATTCTGGCAGCATATTTTCCCCCGATAAACTCTCTGGATCGGTTAAAATTTCTACTGCCTGTTCTTGACGATAAATTTCTACTTCTCTAGTTTTTCTATTGATTAACCAACCCAAACGAGTCCCATTATCTAAATATTCCTGCATTTTTTTCCTAGTAGTTTCTATGTTGTCATTAGGAGACATTAATTCAATGACAAAATCGGGAGATAGAGGTAAAAACCTTTCCTTTTGTTGTGGGGTTAAAGCTTGCCATTTATCTAAAGGTATCCAAGCAGCATCGGGAGAGCGCTCGGCTCCATTGGGTAGTTTAAATCCTGTGGAGGAATCAAAAGCGATACCCTTACCATTGTTATCTGACCAATTAAATAATTGTTGGGTGATTCTACCGTTACTATTGCCCGTTTTTCCTCCCGTCGGTGGCATAATAATTAAATCTCCTTTTGGGTTGCGTTCCAAACGTAAATCTCGGTTATCCTGACAAAGTTGAAAAAACTGTTCATCGCTCAGTTGCCAAGATTCAAATTTAATTTCTACTACTGTCATCATAGATTCTCTTTTATAGGATTATAGAATTACCAAATACTATCAAGTTCTAAGACAAATTGAGATAAAATACTTTCCCCCGATAAACTCTCTGGATTAGTTAAAATTTCTACTGCCTGTCCTTGACGATAAATTTCTACTTCTCTAGTTTTTCTATTGATTAACCAACCTAAACGACTCCCATTATCTAAATATTCCTGCATTTTTTTCCTAGCAGTTTCTATGTTGTCACTAGGAGACATTAATTCAATGACAAAATCGGGAGATAGAGGTAAAAATCTTTCCTTTTGTTGCGGGGTTAAAGCTTGCCATTTTTCTAAAGGTATCCAAGCAGCATCGGGAGAGCGATCGGCTCCATTCGGTAGTTTAAATCCCGTGGAGGAATCAAAAACTACACCTAATTTATTTAGGTTATTCCATAACCATAATTGGGCAGTGATTCCAGCGTTAGAATTGCTGGTTTTTCCCCCCGTTGGTGGCATAATAATTAAATCTCCTTTTGCGCTGCGTTCCAAGCGCAAATCTCGGTTATCCTGACAAAGTTGAAAGAACTGTTCATCGCTGAGTTGCCAAGATTCAAATTTAATTTCTACTGTCATTATTATCCCCAGCCTACTCTCGCCTAACATTTATGGTAACACCCTAGGGCAAGAGATGTTCCTGGATGAAATTAGTGTAAACATCTCCAGCTAAAAAGGCGGGAGTTTCCAATATTTTACGATGGAAATCAATAGTCGTCGGTACTCCCGTGATCGCACATTCCCGCAGGGCCCGTTTCATGCGTTTAATCGCAGTTTCGCGATTTTCTCCCCAGACAATTAATTTCCCAATTAGGGAATCGTAATAGGGGGGGATTTCGTAATCGGTGTAAACGTGGGAATCCATGCGGACACCAGGACCGCCGGGAGGCAGATAAGCGCTAATTTTGCCGGGGTGAGGGCGAAAATTGTGATCGGGATCCTCGGCATTAATGCGACACTCGATCGAATGTCCTCTAAATATCACCTGATCTTGCTTAATTTGCAGTTTTTCGCCCTGTGCCACCAGAATTTGTTCTCGGATCAGGTCTATCCCCGTGATCATCTCCGTGACGGGGTGTTCCACCTGAATACGGGTGTTCATTTCCATGAAGTAAAAATTACCGTGTTTATCCACTAAAAATTCCACGGTTCCCACCCCGACGTAATTAATCGATTTAGCGGCTTTAACGGCGGCATTACCCATTTTTGAGCGTAAATGCGGCGTTAAAAAAGGACTGGGGGCCTCTTCTAGCAGTTTTTGGTGTCGTCGCTGAATCGAACAGTCTCTTTCTCCTAAATGGATCACGTTACCGTGACTATCGGCCAAAATCTGAAACTCGATATGTCGGGGACATTCGATAAATTTTTCTAGATATACTCCCGAATTGCCAAAAGCCGCTTCTGCTTCCCCTTGGGCGGCTTTTAACATATTACCTAGTTCATCTGCACTCTTGACAAGACGCATCCCACGCCCTCCACCGCCGGCGGTGGCTTTAATCAGGACAGGATAACCGATGTCATCAGCGATACGTTTTGCTTCCGCTTCTGAGGTAATTAAACCACCACTGCCGGGGATAGTGGGAACTCCCGCTTTTTGCATGGTTTTTTTAGCGGTAGATTTATCCCCCATAGCCAGAATAGCACTGGGAGACGGACCGATAAAAGTTAACTGATGATCGGCACAAATTTCGGCAAAGCGGGCGTTTTCTGCCAAAAAACCGTAACCGGGATGGATGGCCGTGGCGTTGCGTGTTAGGGCAGCCGAGATGATATTAGGGATATTTAGGTAACTTTTGCTGCTCGGAGGCGGACCAATACAAACACTCTCATCGGCCAATTGAACATGAAGGGCATGGCGATCGATGGTAGAGTGGACGGCAACGGTTCTAATACCCAATTCTTCGCAACTATGAAGGATTCTTAAGGCGATTTCCCCGCGATTGGCGATTAATATCTTGGCAAACTGCATTGGACGACCACGAGATCAGGCTGGTGTGATAGGCGACTATTTAGTAGAATATCTGGTTTTGTTACCTTGGGGAAATCGGGAAGTGGGTAATTATAAATTATGAATTATGAATTATGAATTATGAATTGGGGTGTGGGGTGTGGGGAGAATAAATAAAATAATCTGCTATCTCCTATCTCCTGACTCCTGACTCCCGACTCCTATCTCCTGACTCCTGACTCCTACCTACCGACGGCTAAATTAACCGACTTCGTCTCCCTCCCCGGCCAAGATTGAAAGCGATAAGCTAGAGTGTGAGGAGTGAAAACTTTTTAATCTCGTTTCGCCCCTAGAGGATAATAGCTCGATGTTGCGAATTATCACAGAGCCATGGTCAGCCAGAACGGAACTGAGACGAATTCGGGAACGGTTCGACGATCCGGAAATTCGGGAAAAAGAATCGCTTGTCCGAGAGATTGTCGATCAGGTGCGACTTACTGGCGATCGCTCGTTGGTGGATTACACAGAAAAATTCTACCAACAGTCCCTTAATCTACAACAACTTAAGGTGAGTGGCTCGGAACTGGATGCCGCTTATCAACAGGTGTCCCAGGATTTATTAAATGCGATCGCTGTTGCCTGTGCAAAAATGGAGGCTTTTCACCGTCAGCGTCTTCCCAAAGCTTGGGTCCAGTTTCCTGAGGATGGTACGGTTCGGGGGAAACGTTATCAACCGATTAACAGTGTGGGAATTGTTGTTCCCGATGGTAAACGGGCCTATCTCAGTTTATTGCTCCAACAGGCGATTCCAGCCAAAATAGCGGGGGTTAAACGCATTGTCATGGTATCTCCTGCCGATGAGGATTTACGCATCCATCCGGCGATTTTAGTGGCGGCCCAATCGGTGGGTATTAGTGAGATTTATCGGGTGGCTGGACCACAGGCGATCGCCGCTTTAGCCTACGGCACAAAAACGATCGCCCCCGTGGAGATGATTGCAGGAATAGGTGATTTTTACACTAATTTGGCTAAAAAACTGGTTTCTGACCATGTAAAAATCGATTATCTCTCTATTACTTCTGATTTGGTTATTATTGCCGATAGTCAAGCTAATCCCAGACAGTTGGCCCTAGACCTATTAGCGCAAGCGGAACAGTATTCCCTAGCGGCTGCGATTTTATTGACGACGGATAAGGCTTTAGCCCTAATAGTACAGGAAGAAGTGCAAAAACAGTTACAGGTACATCCCCAGAGATTGTTGACGGAAAAAGCGATCGCTCATTATGGTTTAATCGTGGTGGTGGAGTCATTGGAGAAAGCGATCGAATTATCGAATCTTTTTGCTCCTACCCATTTATCTTTGATGATCGATGAGCCTTGGCAAAAGCTATCTTCTTTGAGACAATCGGGAACTATTCTCCTCGGTTCTACTACCCCAAAAGCGGTGGCTGATTATTTGGGTTGTCCCGTGGGAGTGGAAACTTTTCTCGATTCCGCCACTTTGATCGAATATCCCGCCGATTCTTTCGCCTCCATAGCCCATAATCTGCAAATATTAGCGCAAGCGGAGGGATTTACGGCAACGGATGCTGGTATAGAATACCGAGGTCAGGACAAGACCTAGAAAAACTATAATCTTCTCAAAGCAACGATTGGATCCAATTTAGCGGCACGATGAGCGGGAACAACACCGAAAATTAGACCGATGGCACTGGAAACTCCTAAAGCGAGAATTATGGCAGGGATTGAGATACTGGTGGTTAGAGCGGCAAAAATTCCCGCTAGATACATTCCTTGAATGCCGACAAAAATCCCGATAATTCCGCCCGTGGTGGCTAAAATAACCGATTCAATCAGAAATTGACCTTTTATATCCCCTTCTTTCGCTCCTAAAGCCTTTCTTAACCCGATTTCTTGGGTTCTTTCCGTGACTGACACGAGCATAATATTCATGACACCGATTCCCCCGACAAAAAGGGATATACTGGCGATCGAGGCTAACATTCTAGTTAAACTCTCGTTAGTCTCTTTGGTCATTTCTAAGACTGCGGTTTGGGGGAAAATCTGCACATAATTCTCGTCACTGACCTGATGACGCATTTGCAGCAGGTTGCTAATCTGAAACTGGGCGGCTTTAATTTGGGCGGAGTTTTTAGCCAAGACAGAAATATGAGTCAGGGGAATGCCAAAGATAGAATTGCGCCCTTGAACCTGATTAGACATGGTAGTTAGGGGAATTAAGGCTCGATCGTCCTGATTAGCCTCAAATAAGGAGCCTTTCGCCTGTAAAACTCCAATAACTTGAAAACTAAGATCGCCGATGCGAAGATTTTCGCCGACGGGATTGCGATTACCAAAGAGATTTTTAGCTAATTCCGCTCCCAAGACAATCACCCGATTATCCCGTTTCAGGTCAGATTCCATAATAAATCTACCTTTAGATAGTTGACGGTTACGCACGTTTAGGTACTCGGCTCCCACCCCAATCAGGGGGCTATTACTGGTTCTATTACCGAAGGATAAGATTTTTTTACCGCTCAATTCGGGAGAAATGGCGGCAATGGCGGGAACTTGAGATGCGATCGCTTGGGCATCTTCGTAGGTGAGGGGCCGGGGATTAGGAATTGTCCGCCGGACATTGCGCGAGGAGGTGGAAACAAATAAAACATTCGGACCGAGAGCTTCAAACTGCTCGAGGGCGACTTTTTGCGCTCCTTCACCCACTCCCACTAGGGCAATGACGGAGGCGTTACCGATAGCAATTCCTAGCATAGTCAGACCACTACGCAGTTTATTGCCCATCAAAGCGGAAAAAGCCATTTTCAGGTTTTCGAGCATTTCCATGGTTAGTTACATTCAGTGATCAGTAAACAGTAAACAGTGATCAGTAAACAGTAAACAGTGAAAAGTAAACAGTAAACAGGGATAAAGATGAAGATAAATAAATAACTAAATAACTAATTAACTTAAAACTTAAAACTTACATCTGATAACTGATAACTGATAACTGATAACTGATAACTGATAACTGATAACTGATAACTGATAACTGATTAGCGTGCAGAGATTTGGATCGTTTCCGGTTTGCTTAAATCGCCAGTAATAGTTAAACTGCGCTGATTAGCGTGGAGATGACGGACGATTTTATAGATAGCTTCAACTTGGTCACTAGCGCTGATTTTGGCCGCTAGAGTGGCTAAGTCGAGAGCAGTTCCCGTTTCCCGAACAACTTGCACGATTTTTCTTTGTAAATCCAGAATAGAAGCGGCGGCTTTTTTCCCTGCTTCTACCCCGGGTTGATGGTAGGCGTTAATATTAACTAAACTAGCATAGAAACTAACGGCCCGTTCGTAGAGGGCAATTAAAGCTCCTACCTGACGGGGAGTAACCTCTGGGATAGTGATAGTGATAGAGTGACGACTATTTTCGTATAAAGCTTGTCGAGTACCTTGCAGTAATCCTGAGAGAAAATCACCGGCAGTGGAGCCGGTTTCCACTTCCATGGAATCTCCTTGTCGGTCTTTTAACACTTCAATAAAAGTAGCGAAGAAATTGGGAATCCCTTCGCGTAATTGTTGGACGTAGGCGTGTTGGTCTGTGGAACCTTTGTTACCATAGACGGCGATACCTTGGTACACCTTATTGCCCTCGAGGTCTTTTTCTTTACCGAGGGACTCCATGACCAATTGTTGCAGATAGCGGCTAAAGAGATAGAGACTGTCTTTGTAGGGCAGAATCACCATATCTTTCTCTCCCTTGCCGTTGCCCTCATGATACCAAGCTAGAGCCAGTAGGGCGCTAGGATTTTTTTTCAGGTTGTGGACGCGGGTGGCGATGTCCATTTCTTTGGCCCCGGCTAACATTTCATCGATGTCGATACCCTGCAAAGCGGCCGGGAGAAGACCGACGGCGGATAGTTCTGATGTACGACCACCGACCCAATCCTGCATGGGGAAACGAGTTAGCCAATCTTGGGCGTATTTGTCCAGTTGGCTACCAGGCATAGTGACGGCGACCGCGTGTGGCGGAAAGTCTAAATCTTGTTTTTCGTAAGCGTTGCGGACTTCTAACATTCCGTTTCTCGCTTCGGGAGTGCCGCCGGATTTACTGGTGACGATAACCAGGGTGGTAGCTAGGGGTAAATGGGCTAAGGTGCGATCGATGCCTTTAGGGTCGGTATTATCAATAAAAGCAATCTCTAAGGGGGGATTAAGGGGGGATAGAGCCGAACCGACGAATTGGGGACCCAAAGCAGACCCCCCGATGCCGACACAGAGAATATGGCTAAATTTTGCCCGATTGGGTGGCTTAATCGCTCCGGAGTGAATTTTCTTGACAAATTCTTTGATCTGTGCTATTGGTTCGGTGATTTCGTCCCGCAGTTCCTGGTTAGGAGCGAGTTCAGGAGCGCGCAGCCAGTAGTGGCCGACCATACGCTGTTCGTCGGGATTGGCGATCGCACCCTGTTCTAAAGCTGCCATATCTTGGAAAGCGCGCTCAAATTTTGCTTCTAGACCTTTGAGAAAAGCCTCATCAAAGGGAATCCGACTGACATCGAGATAAAGTTCTAGGTTAGGGTGATAGTATAACCAATCTTGGTAACGTTGCCAGAGTTGCAGATTATCCATAAAAAAAAGCGAAATTTTTGTTTAATTACTCGTTTAGGGGAGATAGGATTCTATCCTCTCCAATCATCATACAGGTAGTTTTAGACTAGAAGTTGACGGTTAACCATATATTAGGGGTTGGCAAAATGCTAACAGTGACGGAACTATCCCCTAATTGTTCGGTTTGCTGGTGTTGGCTGTTGATTTTTTAACCTTTCCTATGGCTATCTACTCATCCCCTCTCAAAATCGGTAACTTAGAAGTGCATAGCCGCGTCTTGCAATCACCTTTATCCGGTGTCACCGATTTAGTTTTTCGGCGCCTGGTGAGACGCTTTGCTCCTGATTCGATGCTCTATACGGAGATGGTTAATGCAACAGAAATCTCCCAGCTGCAAGAGTTACCGCAATTGATGGTTATCGGGGACAAAGAACAACCAATTAGTATGCAGTTATTTGATTGCCGTCCCGATTTTATGGCTGTGGCGGCGAAAAAAGCGGTTAAAGAAGGAGCGATGACCATCGATATTAATATGGGTTGTCCTGTTAATAAAATTACTAAAAAAGGCGGCGGTTCTTCGCTTTTACGACAGCCAGAAATTGCCGAGCAAATTGTTAGGGAAGTGGTGGGAGCGGTATCGGTGCCAGTAACGGTGAAAACTCGCTTGGGATGGAACGCTCAGGAGATTAATATTATCGATTTTGCCCGTCGTTTAGAAGATGCGGGAGCGCAAATGTTGACCCTGCACGCACGCACTAGGGAACAGGGTTATCACGGGCCGGCCGATTGGCAATGGATTAAACGGGTGAAGGAGGTTTTATCAATTCCTGTCATTGCTAATGGTGATATTGTTTCTGTGGAAGCGGCGATTAATTGTTTGGAATTTACCCGGGCCGATGGGGTGATGTGTTCGCGGGGAACCCTCGGTTATCCCTATTTGGTGGGGGAAATCGATTATTACCTCAAAACAGGCAAAAATTGGCCGAAACCCACCTCTATTGACCTGTTAAGCCTAGCTAAAGAGCATTTACAGGGGCTATGGCTATATAAGGGACAACGCGGTATTTGGCAAGCGCGGAAACATCTGGCTTGGTATTGTCAGGATTTTACCGGTGCGGCACTTTGGCGCGAGCGGTTTTCGCGCATCGAATCCCTGGGGGAGGGCTGTGATTTAATTGATGGAGCTATTGCCCAATTAAACCTTGAAAACGAGAATATTTACAGATAACGGTTGAACTGACCCGTTATCCTAAACTTTGGATGATAAGTAGTCGTGCAAAATTAATTTCCTAGTGAAGATAGGCAAGAGGCAAGAGGCAAGAGGTGTTTAGATATGTGTAATTAATTTTGCTTAGGTACTTATGATTAGTCTAACTCTCGGTTGTCAAGACCGTTTCAAGGAAATAAGTTACAGTTTCGTTAGACATTTGCTAAACTCCCAGAGTTATCGTGCCGGCTCTCCCAGCTTTGGTGGGTAAAATGTATTCTAAGATACATTTCTCAAGAGCGAGGGGGTGGAACGAACCACAAAGACACAAAGGACACAAAGATCGATCGATCCTATGTCAATTAAACTTATCACACAGAACCTAG
>NZ_JBHFLL010000042.1:0-5234 GCF_041928595.1 Microcystis sp. BLCC-F209 | reverse complement strand
TTTCAAGACTCGGTTAACAATTTGTAATATTCCTTGTTGACACCCTTACTGACAAAGAAAAAACTGAAATCAAGTCAGGATAAGGGTTGGAGTGCTTACTGCAAAAATTGTTAAGAAAGATCCCTATAAGGGATAGCTTATTAAGGGGGGCAGGGGGGATCGAACCTAAAATCCATTTTTAATTTAATTATAACCAGCTACTTAAGTTAAACTTATCACACAGAACCTAGAAGAGCCAATCTCCGTTTATACCCTGCTTTCGGCGAAAAAAGTGGCCAAGTCACCATGAATATCTTCCCCAATCTGCTGGCCAGTAGTGCTTTAGATTTAAGTGACCCCGATGCTACCCTTAGCGCCTTAGACTGTGTTGTTGTCAACAACACTCGTTTAGAACTAATCCCTAACTGATACTATCAGAGCCACTCATGACGAATTCTGCCTACAAGTCCGTTGCCGATACCTATAAAACGAGGGAAAAGTTTGCTCAGTTAGATTTAGAAATTTTCCAGCGTTTGCAAGCTAAAGGGTTGTCCCCCCAGGTTATTTATGATGTAGGGGCCTCGGATGGTTCCTGGTCTAGGGATATTGTTGAGGTGTTTCCCCAGTCTCAGTTTTATCTATTTGAGCCGTTAGTGAATCACGCACCGGCTTATCAACAGTTTATGACCGAAAGTTTAAAGCTTCATGACAATTTTCACCTCTATGGGGTGGCATTAGGAGAACGGGAGGGAACTGTCACCCTTAATGTTTTTCCTAATCTGGTGGCCAGCACCGCTCTCCCGATGGAGGGGTCAGGTTTAGCACTATCGCCCGTGACGGTTCCAGTCCTCACCTTAGATGGTTTAGTGGAGCGGGGAGAGTTACCAATTCCCCAAATCATCAAGATAGATACCCAGGGATACGAGTGGTCTATTCTCAAGGGAGCAGTCCAGATCCTCCCCCAGGTTTCAGTCTTATTGTTGGAGTGTTGGTTATACCGAGGCTATGGCCCCCAGACACCTCTGTTAACGGAATTGGCCAATTGGCTACTAGGCTTCGGTTTTCATCTTTGGGACCTAGGGGATGAGTACCGAGACGAGAGAGGGGGACTGGCGACGGTGGACTGTCTCTTTCTTAACGTGGCCTCAGAGCTCTGTCCCGCTTGGCACTATTAGTCTTTTTCGTGCAAACAAATCGAATAGGGTTAGGGCCAATCGTCACATAATGTTAAATTTGACCGCCTATCCCTCAAATCTGGAATTCCATGCGCTATGCTAGTAGTGGTTTTTCAATGGGTTAGTAAGCATTTTTAGCACTGGTATCTTCGGTGACACGATATCGAAGAAAAGTGCATTTAACTTTGGTTCCCATTGCTCTAGCTCTGCTTGACAAAATGATAATGCCTCTCCTATGATTAGTTGTGATACTTCAGAGATGTTTTTAGCTTCTTTGATTTTTGACCTCGTTTCCTAGTGTGAGGAGTTTTAGGTAACAAAATTATGGCTATTCCCCAATCTTCAATAATTGCTCTGTCCTTGATGTACACCAAGCTGCCCCCGTCAGCTTCTGACCTGACCTACTGGGCGAGTCCCGCAGGTCAGGCAGTTTCTTGGGAGCAAGCGGTGCAGGCATTTTCCACCTCTAGTGCAGCCAAGACAGCCTATCCGATGTTAGCGTCCCCTACGGTGCTGTCTCAGAATGCGGCGGCTCGTCGTGATTATGTCACCCAAGCTTTCCAAAATCTCTATGGGATTGCTGCGGCCGACATTCCGGCGGCAGAATTAACCTACTGGGCTGATACCTACCTTGTTTCCTCGCCCCAGGCGATTCTTGATTTTCCGGTCGTTTTAAATCAGTATTCCCCCGCCGCACGGCAACAGGCTTTGACGAACCGCGCTCAGGTAGCACAAAACTTCGCGGTTGCCATGGCGGCTGATGGCTCGTCCACCTTTACCTCAGCCCAGTATAGTAGTGGCTGGGTCATTGTGAACACGGTCACTGCCAGTGCCGATAGCGTAACGGCGGCTAACGCACAAATTGCTCAATTTGTCGCTGGTGGCGGCGGTACGGGAACGACCTTTACCTTGTTAGAAGGAGGAGCCGTACTGACAGCTTCGGCAAACAACAAAGTTTCCCCGGCAGGTCAGTTTTTGACTGCCTCCAATAACACGGTTCAGGCTTTAACCTTCTTGGAGTCAGGTGGTGAAACTAGTTTCATTCAAGACCCCAGCAACACTGACAACGACATACTGACCGCCCAGATTGTTAATTTTGACACTCCAAACATTGTTAACATCGAGACTATTGAGTTGCAAGGGGCGACTGGTTCTACAGTTAACATTGCCAACATCTCCGGAGTCAAGAATTTCGTTATCAAGTCCGGTGACTTGCAGGTTAACACCGCCGAAAAATTCCCCTTGACTCTGGCGGCTGGGTATGCCAATCAGCTATCTCTCAACCTCGCCGATACATCCAAAGCTTCGACTGTTAACCTGAATGGTACTGTTGCTGGGGCGACTATTGTTGACAATAACTCTGGTTTTTTTGCTCCCACTTCCCCTAATGTCAATATTGTTGTCAAAGCTGATAGTGTTCTCAAAAATAGTGACGCAACCGTAGAGACAATAAAGAGTGTGGTGGGAAACAACAACTTTGTGATTTCGGGTGATAAAAACCTGACCATTGACGGCAAGATTACCGTCTCTAACCCTGCCACTGATCGTTTGGATGCCACTGACTTTACCGGGAAACTGACCCTGAATCTCGGCAAAATCAGTAATATAACCCAGATTGTCGGTGGCAAAAGCGATGACACCTTCACCTTGACGGCGGTAGACAATCAGATTGCTCCTGTTACCCTCAATGGAAACAATGGCAGTGACACCTTAACCGTTAAAGTTGGGAATGCTGTTACCACTGCTATCAATGGTGTTACCAACGTTGAGACGATTATCTTTAAACAAGCCGCCACTAACACCACAATCACCACTGTGAACGAGGTTGTGGCAAGTGGTGCCACTTTAACTGTTGATGCTTCTTCCTTTACCACCAAATCCTTAATCTTTGATGGTAGCGCTGAAGCCAATGGTTCCTTCAAGATTACTGGTGGTGCAGCACCCGACAACCTGAAAGGCGGTGCATTAGCTGACACCCTTATTGGTGGCGGTGGCACTGATCAACTATGGGGTAACGGTGGTAACGACCAGTTCGTCTTGAATAAAGCCACTGCTGGTAATAACGTGACGATCAATGACTTCAGCCTAGCATCAGGTAATAATGATGTGTTCGCCCTAAGTAGTGCCGCCTTTGAAGGCGCTCCGGCAGTGGGAGCCGCCTTGGCGGTTAGTGCTGTGGCGGGTGCAACTAACAGCGCTAATACAATCCTAGTGGATACCTTAGTAAACCTCACGGCTAATCAGACCGCCACTGGCTTAGTGCGCTTTGGTTATGCCAAAGATACCGGGAATTTGTTCTACGATGCTGATGGTGATGGTAACTTCAGCGCCGGTACTGTTCTTATTGCGACGACTGCGGCTCTGAATTTAAATGCCGGCAACTTTACCATCGTCGCTTAATTTACAGTAAGCAGACGAATCCGAGTTGACTATTATAAAAGACCGTCCTTTTTCAGGATGGTCTTTTATAGTTCCGGGGTAGAACCCTGGAACGAGAAAGGGAGGGAGACCCTCCCTTCCCTGCTCCCCTAGTCTAGTCATAGTAGGGTTAATTCATGAATTAACCCTACCCTTGATCAGGGTGGTAATAGCTTCAATTTCCTCGCGACTTTTCTGGGGGAAATCGCTTTAAGAGTTCCTGCTTGGAACACTGTAGGAGTAAAGGAGTAAATTCTTCCGGGGACAATTGTAAAATCCGGCTGATAATAGCTTGAATTTCTGGGTCTAACTCACCAAAACGGACTCGGAGCAGATTTTCCACCACCAGACGTTCCCCCTCTTGCAGACCCCGTTCTAGACCCCGTTCTAGACCCCGTTCTTCTCCTTCGGCCAGTGCCTCTTGATAGACTCTCGTTTGTTTTAAATCACTTAGTCCAAACATAGCTTCAATTTCCTCGCGACTTTTCTGGGGTAATTTGTAAATGATGATACTTTCGATTAGGTCAATTAACTGCCGTTGACTGGACTGGTCGGTGATTTCTTCTCTGGTCCGCTCGATTAGGGTTTGAGCAGTCCTCACCGCTGCCGTTTCCGACTCTACTACTAATTTAATCACACCGATTCCTAAGGAGGGATGGGACACCTGGGGCAATTCATCGAGATAAATGCGTCTAACGCTCGATAAATTGAGGATTTCGCCAAAATGCAGGGATTGTTCCCGTTCCACCCGACGATGGGGATAAATGACGACAATTTGCCAGGGGTGAGGTGGTTGATATTGTTTTAGAAATAGGAACAATTCCGCAAAAAGTCGATAGTAGAGGGTGTCGTCCGCTTGGAACTGTACTTCCACTAGGTAGAGGGGTTGCTGAATATCTTCTCTAAGTGGCATAAATAAGCCATCGAGACGGAAAGAGAGTTGTTTCACCTCTTGGGAGGTGAATTGATAGTTTGCTGAGACCGGTTGCGGTTGTCCGATTAAGTCAAAGAAACTGTCGGGAAAGCGCAGGAATATTTGGTAAAAGAGACTGTCAGTTTTCACTTTAGATGTCGCTTCTAGGGTTTATTGGCAGTTGCCGAATTGATTTAAGAGTTCCTGCTTGGAACAATGGAGGAGTAAAGGAGTAAATTCTTCTGGGGACAGTTGTAAAATCCGGCTGATAATAGCTTGCAGTGGTGGGTCTAACTCACCGAAACGGACTCGGAGCAGGTTTTCCACCACCAGACGTTTCCCCTCTTGCAGACCCCGTTCTAAACCCCGTTCTAGACCCCGTTCTAGACCCCGTTCTAGACCCCGTTCTAAACCCCGTTCTAAACCCCGTTCTAGACCCCGTTCTAGACCTTCTTGCAGACCACGTTCTAGACCTTGTTTTTCTCCTTCGGCCAGCGCCTCTTGATAGACTCTCGTTTGTTTTAAATCACTTAGTTCAAACATAGCTTCAATTTCCTCGCGACTTTTCTGGGGGAAGTAGTAGGGTTAATTCATGAATTAACCCTACCGGCTCTTCTAGGTTCTGTGTGATAAGTTTAACTTACATAGGATCGATCTTTGTGTCCTCTGTGTCTGGAGTGGTTCCCTCCACTCCCTCGCCAGCAGGACTGTATCTCAGAATACATTTTACCCACCAAATCCAAAAGAGC
>NZ_JBHFLL010000041.1:0-3677 GCF_041928595.1 Microcystis sp. BLCC-F209 | reverse complement strand
TTACGCTTCTATTCCCACCAGTGTCACCTTTGCTGCTGGTTCATCCACTGCTACTGTAACAGTTGACCCCACTGCTGATACAACAGTAGAAAGTGATGAAACTGTTGCTTTAACTCTTGCTTCTGGGACAGGTTATACAGTAGGGACTACCACCGCAGCCACGGGGACGATTACCAATGACGATAGCACTTTCACCTCGCAACTCTCCATCAACGACATCACCGTGGTGGAAGGTCAAAATAGTAATGCCATCCTCACCGTCACAGTTGATAACCCCAATTCTCAACCAATTAGCGTCAACTATACCACTGCACCCATTGATGCTACCGCTAATGTAGATTACACTAGCCAGACAGGAACCCTCACCATTGCGGCGAATACTGCCACCGCTACTATTAGCATTCCCATCCTCAATGATAACCTCAACGAAGCCGATGAAGCCTTTACAGTAACCCTGTCAAATGCGGTTAATGCTACCATTAATCCCGAAGGAGGAATAGGAGAAGTTATCATTACTGATACTTGGCAAAGCAGTCTCACTCGCACCCTACCCAATAATGTCGAAAACCTCAGACTAATTGGCACTAATAATATTAACGGTACGGGTAACGCTGGTGACAATAAAATCACTGGAAATAGCGGTAACAATATCCTCGCTGGTGCTAATGGTAACGATATTTACTGTTTCAATGCTTCAACCCCATTAGGAAGCGATACCATCCAAGAAACTACCACCGGTGGTATCGATACCCTCGACTTTACTGGGACAAATACCGCAGTAAGAGTTAACTTAGGGATTACTACTGTCCAAACCGTCGTCACCAATAATCTAAAATTGACTTTTTCGGCCAATAACACCATCGAAAATATTATTAGCGATAGCGGTAATGACCGACTAACTGGGAATAGCCTTAATAATACTCTAACTGGTGGTGGTGGCAACGATCAATTAACCGGTCAAGACGGAAACGATAGTTTAATTGGTGGTTCTGGCGATGATTTACTCACTGGTGGTAATGGTAGCGATAACTTTATCTTCAACAGTAGTAATTTAGGAATCGATGCCATCAGCGATTTCACCCCCGGCAGTGATAAAATAGTATTAAGTAAAGCCATATTTACCGCCTTACAAAGTGTCATTGGCAATGGCTTCAGTCAACCAGCAGAATTTGCCAGCGTCGATGATGATGATTTAGTCGCTATTAGCAGCGCTTTTATCGTTTACAGTACCAGTAGTGGCAGTATTTACTACAATCAAAATGGTAGTGCTGCGGGCTTAGGAAGTGGCTCTGAATTTGCCAATTTGTTGACTGTTCCTACCCTGATAGCGGCTGATTTCACACTGATAAATTAACCTAGCCACACAGAGAAAACGGGTTTCTTGAAGAAACCCGTTTTCTGGACTTGTGTTAAGGGTTACAGGTTCACTCATAGACTGACATCGAAAACAAAACACCCCAAGAGAGCGAGAGAGCAAAAACGAGGGAAATATTAAGAATTGTGTAAAAAGCTTGACAAATAGGCAAAAGTGCAGTAAGTGAAACCGAGGACTAAGCCAACCGGTGGATACAATGCACAATCAGTATTCAGAGCTTGATTCGGCAGGGCCGGCACTCAAATTAATATCCGCAACCATAGAGAAAAGGTTATATAAATCTAGCTAATCATTGACTTGAGTAATTGGTATTTTACAAATCCCTGAAAGCAAGTCACCATAGGAATTAAGCAAATGCAGTTCCGAATCAAATCCTGTGGGAGATAGAAATTATGGTTGCTTTAATCACCCCAAAACCTGCTAAAACCAGCCGTTTAACCACACAAATCCAAGAAATCGCTGAAAATACCTTTACCCTGCGCTGTTTGGATTGGGACCGCGATCGCTTTGATATCGAATTTGGTTTAGAAAACGGTACCACTTATAATTCTTTTGTTATTCAAGGGGAAAAAACGGCCCTCATTGATACATCTCACCGCAAATTCGATCACCTTTATCTGGAGGAATTAACTAAACTAATCAACATCAATCATCTTGATTATTTAATTATCAGTCACACCGAACCCGACCACAGTGGTTTAGTCAAAGAAGTTTTAGAATTAGTCCCAGAAGTTACCGTGGTGGGTGCAAAAGTTGCCATGCAATTCCTCGAAAACATGGTACACAGACCCTTTAAACAGTTAATCGTTAAAAGTGGTGATACTTTAGATTTAGGTAATGGCCATGTTTTAGAATTTGTTGCAGCCCCTAATCTTCATTGGCCTGATACTATCTTCACTTTTGATGCTAAAACTGCCACCCTTTTTACCTGTGATGCCTTCGGAATGCACTTTTGTGATGATCAAACCTATGATCGAGAAAAAGAGCTGCTAGAAGGCGATTTTCAAACCTATTATGACTGTCTGATGCGACCGAATGCTCGTTCAGTTTTAGGGGCAATTAAAAGAATCGAGAAATTTGAGATTAATCTCATTGCCACCGGTCACGGTCCTCTATTAAAACACCATATTTCTGATTGGGTGGGACGCTATCAAACTTGGAGTCAAGAACAAACTTCTGCCGATACTTTAGTGGCTGTATTTTTTACACAAGATTACGGACAAAGCGAACATTTAGCTACTATGATAAGTCAGGGTTTGAATAAAAATGATGTGGTGACAGAATTAGTCGATATGAATAATGCTGATCCTCACGAAGTCAGAGAATTGATCAATCAATCTAAGGGAGTTATCATCGGAATGCCTCCCCAATCTTCCTCGATTAACCAGACGATTTTAAGCACGATTATTGCTTCAATTAATGGCAAACAAGCAGTGGGATTATTTGAGTCAGGAGGTGGGGAAGATGAACCAATTTTTCCCTTAAGAAATAAATTACAGGAAATCGGGGCGATCGAAGCTTTTCCTCCTCTTTTAGTTAAAGACAATTCCAATCAATCCCTCGATTTGATTGCCGATGAAGCAGGAACCGACCTCGGCCAATGGTTAAGCCGAGAAAAAACGATTAAACAAATTAAGTCGATTAACAACGACTTAGAAAAGGCTCTAGGTCGTATTAGCACCGGATTATACCTAATTACTTCCCAAAAAGCCGATTTATCTAGTGCCATGATTGCCTCTTGGGTGACACAAGCAAGTTTAAATCCTTTAGGTGTGGCGATTGCAGTGGCCAAAGATCGGGCAATGGTATCCTTTTTACAGCCTAGCGATACCTTTGTTTTAAATGTTTTGGCTGAGGATAATTATCAGAAATTAATGAAACATTTCCTCAAGCGTTTCTCTCCCGGTGCCAATCGTTTTGAAGGCATTAAAACCTATACTGCTAATAACGGATCACCAATTTTAGCCGATGCCTTGGCTTACATAGAATGTCAAGTCGCCAGTCGTTTAGATTGCGGTGATCATTGGGTAGTTTATTGTACCGTTAATAGCGGACGAGTTGCTCGTTTAGATGTCTTAACTGCTGTCCATCATCGCAAAGTTGGCAATCATTATTAACAGTTATCAGTTATCAGTTATCAGTTATCAGTTATCAGTTATCAGTTAACAGTTATCAGTTATCAGTTATCAGTTATCAGTTATCAGTTATCAGTTATCAGTTATCAGTTATCAGTTATCAGTTATCAGTTATCAGTTATCAGTTATCAGTTATCAGTTATCAGTTATCAGTTATCAGTTATCAG
>NZ_JBHFLL010000040.1:0-7708 GCF_041928595.1 Microcystis sp. BLCC-F209 | reverse complement strand
ACTCGACCGACCCAACTGCAACAAAAAGCGTTAGATTTATTGGGAGTTTCCCTGATTTGTACCCAGTAACGGGGCGGCGTAAATTCTCTTAATCCCTTCTACAGCACAGCTTATGGCTTTTTGTCAACGGGGAAGTCCAGTGATACAGGTAGCCTGTACTCAACGGATTTAGTATCAATAAGTAGGTAGGCGTTAAAAGTTGTCAGATCCCCCCGCCTATCGGCACCCCCCTTATCAAGGGGGGCAGGGGGGATCGAACCTAAAATCCATTTTTAATTTAATTATAACCAGCTACTTAAGTACCTAAGCAAAATTAATTACACATATCTAACCACCTCTTGCCTCTTGCCTCTTGCCTATCTTCACTAGGAAATTAATTTTGCACGACTACTTATCTCGAAATAAAACTATAAGTTAAAGTTGATTGCGATGACGGCGATCGGCGATAAAAGACTCCACCAATTTAACATCTTCGACACTACCGATCACTAAAGGTGTGCGGGTGTGTAATTTATCGGGAACGATATCTAGAAGATTTATCACCCCATCACTAGCTTTACCTCCTGCCTGTTCAATTAAAAAAGCAAGGGGTGCAGTTTCATAAATTAAGCGCAATTTCCCCTGGGGATTTTTAACAGTACCAGGATAGAGAAAAACACCGCCCTGCATTAAAATTCGATGGATATCTCCCACTAACGCCCCACTGTAACGGGCCGTGTAACCATCATGGCGGTGGACATAACGGGTATAGTCGCGAATTGCCTCATCCCACTGCCAAAAATTGCCCTCATTGGTACTATAAATCGGACCGTGATCGGGGATAATAATATTCTCTTGGGCGAGGATAAATTCCCCTAAACTGGGGTCAAGGACAAAGGCATGAACACCGCGACCGATCGAGTAAACTAAAATAGTCGAGGGTCCGTAGAGAATATAACCGGCGGCGATTTGTTGACGACCATTTTGCAGTAAATCCCGCGCCTCTCCGTCTAAATCATTGCCTTCCTGTTGACGGATGGCAAAAATCGAACCCACATTTAGGTTAATATCCACATTGGAAGAACCATCGATCGGGTCGTAGAGTAGGGTATAGCGACCGATGGGACAGTTTTCTGGGATATAATAGGGTTTATCCATTTCCTCGGAAGCAAGACGGCAAACTAAACCACTTTGCTTAAAAACCGAGATAAATACCTCATTGGCAAAAACGTCCATTTTCTTGACTGATTCCCCTTGGACGTTGGTTTCTCCAGTAAAACCTAGCACATCCGCCATCAATCCCGCTTTACTGAGACGACGGGCAATTAATTTCCCGGCTAGGGCAATTCGACTCATAATTGCGCTTAAATCCTGCGCGTCGGGGGAAAAGCTTTGTAATTGTTGCAGGACGTGACGGGAGAGGGTGGTACAATCTCGATCGAGGCTATGTTCGGGGATAGAAAAGGGAATATTGCTAACCATAACTGTAATTGCCAGTAATAAAGTAATAAAGGGAAAACCGTCTAGTCTCAATTATGACTATGATTTGATCCTAGCCAAGATTTTCCCTATCGTTGGCCAATTTTTAGATCAGTTTCATAAGTTGGCCAATCTTTCCCTCATTGATAATTAAATCTCGGTCAATAGTTGCCATCTCAATTTAAGTCGATGGGGATACACCGGGCCAGCGTTTATATTTCAAGTAATAGGCAAAACTTGTTAATAAAACAATAATTACTGTGCCGATACCTAAGTAGTTAGGAACCCAAAAAGCCGCCGCAATGGTGTTAATTTCTCCCGGTTTTAAATGCCAAATTAACTGATTATCAACTTGTTCTACTGGGGGATTTAATCCTGAGTCATCTTCAATATTTTGACCAGGAAAGGGAGTCTTTAAAGCGAAGTCGATAGCGACTAAGGAACCGGGGCTAACGATAATATTTCCCTGTTCGGAAAGTACACCTAAAGCCCGCAAATCAACGGTTAATTTTAAGTTTTTCTGGGTCAAAAAGAAGCAATCTTGTTCTGTAACTGCCAGTTTTGAATCTAGTTGCAGTAACTTGCTATCATCGGTATTAGCAGAATTTTTGATTTTAAAGGAAGAACTAGGATCAAAAAATTGATTGAATTTTTCCTCTAATTCCTGACTATTACTAAAGGGAATAGTCACAATTATTTCCCGTTCGGAAATAGGAGCGGTTTTCCCCTTAAGTAATTTTGCCCTCTGTTCGATACTATTTAACCATTTAGTGGCTTCGGTTTGACTGAGACTGGTTAAACGTTGTCCGAGGGTGATATGTTGAATAATTTCCCCGTGGTGTTGGTGGGGAAAATTAATGCCCACATCGTAACGGACACAGCCGGTTAAAAAGAGAAAAATACCGCATAAAAAGGGCAGAATAAAGCGGGTTTTACCGATTTTTTCGGTGGTTGGTTGATTCATAATTAATCTTCTTCTAAGTCGTCATAACTTGCTGAACTGCCACCGCTAACCGTAACTAGATCGATTTGCTGACGATAATAGTCTACATCTTTTACCTCCACTTCCACCTCATCACCGAGACGATAGGCAACGCGATTTTTCCGTCCTACCAAACAGCTATGACGGGCGCGATATTCGTACCAATCATCCTTGAGAGAAGAAACATGAACCAACCCTTCCACTAATAAATCGGAAATTTCCACGAAGAAACCATAGGATTGTACACCGGTAATTAAGCCGCGAAAAACTTGACCCATTCTTTCTTTCATTTTCTCGGCTTTTTTCAATCCTTCTAGGTCTTTTTCCGCATCTTCAGCAATTTTTGAGCGATCATTGAGATGGGAAACAATGAGGTGACTTTCTTCTTCTAACTCCTCCTGAATTTGGCTTGGTAGAATATTCCAATTAATCTGTCCATGACAGCTATTACTGCCCAAATTAACCCCGACTTTGACGATTTTGCTGCGGCGATCTTTCCCCTCTGTTAATAGGATTTTTAACACCCGTTGTACCCAAAGATCGGCATATCTTTGCAGGGGTGAGAGACAGTGGGTATAATTGCCAGTATAGGCCAAACCAAAATGGGGTAAAGGATGGCTGCTATATCTAACTAATTTGAGAGTTTCTTGCAGGAGATAATTGAGGACTTTCACCGATGTGGAAGCGGAAAAAGTGCGGGTGAGATTTTGATAGTCATTGGGTTTAATCTCCTCCTCGGCAGTTAAATTTAATTCTGCCCCTAAATTATTGGCTAATTTGAGTAAATCCTCCAATTCATCCCAATCCGGTTCCGATTGTCCACAGTAGATACAGGGCAATTTTAAGGCCTGTAAATGTTCAGCGACAACTTTGCCGGCTAAAATCGCCACTTCTGTCAGTAAAGAACGGGCTGGTAAATTATTAGAAGCGAGAACAGTCCCCCCCCGTCCTTCGTCTTTGTAGGGAGAGATTTTGTCTAATTGAATATCAAAACTACCCCGCTGCAGACGTTGGGATTTTAGGGTGGGGCAAACGCTGAAAAATAAATCTTTCAGGGTTTCAACGGTATCGGTGGGGGCAGCTGCGCTATCTTCTTCACTGAGCAGATCGCGCACCTGTTGATAGGTAAAATGTTGATCCACTTGGATGAGGCTGCGGGTGATTTCGTACTCCACTAGCTCCCCCTTATCATCGAGGGTGACGAGGATAGAAATAGCGGGGCGCTGTTCTTGGGGTGACAGGGAACAACGACTGGTAAGGGCAGCTGGAACTAATGGCAGCACTTTTTCGCCTAAATAGACGGCAGTTCCCCGTTTTTTGGCAACTTTATCCAATAATCCACCCCGTTCAATGTAACGGGTGACATCGCTGATATGAATGGCGACTTGCCAGCGATTTTGGTTGATTTTCTCTAAAGAAAAGGCATTTTCAATGATCGGGGGATAATCCAGGGGGGTGTCATCTTCGATGGTAAAGGTGAAGAGTTGGGTTAAATCTCGCAGTTGTTCTTTTTCGCCACTATCGAAGAAATCGGCTAAATTATCGGCAATTTCGAGGGCTTCTGGCGGAAAATTATGGGGTAGATCGTGTTTACAGGAGACGATATCCGTGTCGGCAGCGGCCTCGGCCGTGGAACCGAGAATGCGAGTAACTTTGCCGATGGGAGGCATTTCCCCTAGGGGATAACGGAGGACGGAAACATGAACGAGGTGATCGATGTTTTCTTGGAGGTTTTGACCATTTTCGAGGAGATTAAGGGTAAATTTCAGGCGATCATCCAGGGGAACCGCTACGAACTGCTCATTTTCCTGTTTTACTTGCGCTAGAAGCGAAGGGTTAGCTCGTTCGAGAATTAATCTCACCTCTCCCTCTGGGGAACGACGACGGGTCCCCTCGCGGATGATTTTGACTAAAACTCGATCGCCATTCCAAGCGTTACTTAGATGATTTTTCGAGACGTAGATGTCATCAGCATCTTCGATATCTTGGATAGCAAAGCAAAATTCTTTACTGGAACAGCGCAGCTTTGCTTCTACGATATTTTCCTCGATCACGCGACGATAGCGCCCGCGTTCTTTGACAACCATTCCCAGACGTTCCAAAGCATCGAGAATCACTTGCAATTTTTCACAGCTTTCGGGATCGTCTTCGCAGCCTAATTTTTTTTCGAGAATTTTACCCGTAGCTAATTTATCATCACTAAGATGAGAGAGGAGTGTGGCGATCGAGAAGTCCATCTGACAATAATCCTTACTTACAAGACACTGACGGAATCGTGAATAATTAAGTTTAAATACTTAATAATGAGAAGGTGGATTTAAACCATTGACTCCAGAGATCATCTCTATCGGGGTAATTGCGATCGCTGGTGGTGACAGTGAGGGTAAACTGACCAAGCATCAAACACCCGAACCTACCCTGAGCATTATCGAAGCCTTTGTTAGTATAAGCCAATAGCGAACACCGGCAAACTTTTCGGCCATTGCTCGTCTTTCTGGCGGAAGCTTCAGCCTAGTAGAATCTTCTTACTGTGGGCAAGGCTAATCCTAGCACTGAAAATTTTATCTAACCTTTAATCTTAGCAAGAACTTGCTACATTTTTCCATAATTACGATAGAGTATTCTAATATAAGTACAAAAGAACTCGAAAAAGTCACCATGTTGCAAAAGTTACGCCAACGTTACCCCCAAGTTGCCCTGATTAGTGAGTTAGTTCAAATCGATCATGGCAAGTATATTGTGAAAGCGATCGTGGAAATTGAAGGAAAAACGGTTGTTACAGGTTTAGCAGCAGCAGATACGGTGGAAATCGCCGAAGATAGAGCCAGAGAACGGGCTTTACTGCTTTTAGAGGCTGAAAGCACCCCCGATCTCCAGCTTGTGGAAAAAATCAGCCCCAATAATATTTCTCTACCGGAAGATTTACCTAAACCCGTCCCTAGTGCCAAAAAATCGACTAAAACGGCTAAAGTCACTGAAATACCTCGTCCTGAAGCTAAAATTGAACCAGAATTACCCCAAGTTAAGGATATTCCCCCAGCTAAAATTGAACCAGAATTACCCCAAGTTAAGGATATTCCCCCGGCTAAAATTGAGCCGGAATTACCCGAAGTTAAGGATATTCCTTTACCAGAACCAGAGCCTTTATTATTAGAAACGGAAACCGATAATTACTCCTTATTAACAGAATTGCCAGAAGAAGCGAATTTAACTGAAGAAGAACCCCCAGAACCGGAGCCAGTTGTTGTTATTCCCGAAGAAATCGATTATTCAGTCCTTAAAACTAAAATTGATGTGGAGATGAAACGATTAGCTTGGACCACAGAAAAAGGTCGGGAATACCTGATTTCTACCTATGGCAAAAAGTCACGTTTACTCCTAACTAACGAGGAGTTATTAGAATTTTATAACTACTTATCTAGTATCAGTGCCTAATTACTAAACCTGCTGCATAAATCAAAAATCTTCCCTTAAGTGAGGAGTCTCCGAGCCATTATTCTCCCAGTCAGGAGAAGCAGCAAGAAATAGATTATTTTCTAGCAGTAGAAAAGCGATCTTTTTCGGGAAAATGCGATTAAAAACTCACTTTTGCGGGAGATATAATAAAAAAGGAAGCTATTAACTGCCAGTCTTTTTTTCCCTATCTCACTGATAACTGATAACTGATAACTGATAACTGATAACTGATAACTGAATTAATTTCTCACCGCTTCTGTTTCCGCTTCTTTGGGAACAACCACTGGCAATCCGCTGACTGTTTCAATTTGATAAATAACGCGACTTAATTGGGAAGGACAACAGAGAGGATCCGTGTCTTTATAGCGATTAAAAACGACAATAATTCGATCGCTATTTTGTAAAACAATTCTCTGAGATGCCCCATCAGCGCGAGAATCCATCGGTCGCGGGGAAAGAGTGCCAGCGAATTTACCATCGACAAAAACAAAGTCTTGATAACCCATCGGTCGGCACATTCCATCCACTCCACTCATGGCCGAAATAATGCTAGTTTTCCCATAGGTTTGCACGGCCCCGTACAGTAACCATCCTGCTTTATTAAGTGCTTGTTCATTGGCAGTAATTGCCGGACGAACCTGTTCACGACACTGGTTATCGATCACGGTTTTAACGGGAGATTTTGGGATAGGTGCCTTGGCTTTATTCCAATTAGTTAACGGTCGATCAAACCAAGCTCGCGGAGTCTCTTTTTCTGGGGTTTGGCTAATAACTTCTAATAGCTTCCATGTTTCTGAACTTTGATTATTAGCTGGATTGGAGATGGTTTCAACGCTAACTTTAATTTGATAGAAAAATCCTGGTTTATATTCAAATCCCTCGATAGTATTAGGGAACAATCTCCAGTTTTCTTCTGGTTTTTCTCGCATCTGTAAACAGTCTTTGCTTTGGCCTTGAGTACAGGGTTGTTTCCTGGAATTGATATAAATTGTCCTTTCCGTGCGCGTGGTGGTTGGTGCGGGGGTAAAAGTGAGTATTCCTAAACCTTCGGGAGTACGATAAAATAATTGTAAATCGCCTTTAGCTGTCACTTGGAATTGTTCCACTCCTTGCAAGGCGGCCAGATATTGATTTTCCTGTTTCATCTCTGGTTCCGGACAAGCTTTTTTGGTAGTAGCGATCGCTTGGTTGATCTGAAGCGTGCCATTGTTGACTTGATAGCCGGTATTATACTGGTTGCATCCGGCCGAACCACTGAGGATATTTTTCTGGAAAGCGGCGGTAATTTCCGTTTCTTTGACCAAACTTCCGGCTGTCCAACCCCTTAGTTTCCATCGAGTCCCCTCCAAAGGGGAAGTATTAGCGATCGCCACTTTTGCTGCTAAAGCACAACTTAGGGCAATTGTCAAGAAAATTCCCGTTTTTTTGGCGTTCAAAATTGCTATTCTCCTCGTCAAAGCAACAATTCTATTATGGCTTGGGGCGGTTGCCCGGCGGCCCGGGATAAAGGGTAGAAAAAGACTTTTCCCCATTTCTCGACTCCTTCCCTTGGCTTGATTCTATCAGAGGCCAAGGCCGATAGTCGCCCCCCGATTGCAGAGGTTTTATCGTCCTCCAATGGTCAAAAGTTGACCCTGGTTCATCCTAAGCAGTATAATAAAAACCTTGAGCGACCCCTTAAACAAAAAAAATATTATGGCACAAGGACAAGGATTCGGATTCGGTCTCGGTAAGATTAAAGAATTACAAGACGCTTTCCAAAAAGCGCAACAGGTGCAACAAGGGGCCAAAGTTCTGCAAGAAGAACTAGAA
>NZ_JBHFLL010000004.1:0-8043 GCF_041928595.1 Microcystis sp. BLCC-F209 | reverse complement strand
CAGTTATCAGTTATCAGTTATCAGTTATCAGTTATCAGTTATCAGTTATCAGTTATCAGTTATCAGTTATCAGTTATCAGTTATCAGTTATCAGTTATCAGTTATCAGTTATCAGTTATCAGTTATCAGTTATCAGGAGATTTGCTTTTATTTATTCTCCCCGTCTCCCCAATTCATAATTCATAATTCATAATTCCCACTCCTTCTCCCCCATCTCCCCACTGCGATGGCGGCATTTTGTCCTCCGAACCCGAAACTAAGACAGAGACAATTATGCAGGGAAAAATTAACAGCCGATCTAGTTAAATTTAATTGAAAAGGCGACTCGCGCACACCCACACAGGGGGGAATTAGCTGATTTTTCAGAGCCATTAAACAAAAAGCCACACCTAACGCCCCCGAAGCCCCTAAAGTGTGTCCTGTTGCGCCTTTTGTCGAGCTTACAGCCACTTGCGAGCCAAAAATGCTGGCGATCAGGTTTGCCTCCCGTTCATCGTTTAAACGGGTGCTAGTGCCGTGGGCGTGAATGTAATTAATTTCATCTTTTCTTAATTGACTTCTGTGCAAACATAGTTCTATGGCTTTGGTAGCACTATGATTATCCACCGCCGGGGCGCTAACATGATCGGCATCGCAGGTAAAACCATAGCCCAAAATTTGCCCGTAGATGGGGGCATTTCTGCTTAAAGCCAGTTCTTCCGATTCAAGGACTAAAATCGCCCCACCTTCCCCCAAAACCAAGCCTTCTCTAGCTATATCAAAAGGATAACAGCCCGTTTTCGCCAAAGCTCCCATCTGTTCAAATCCCACCAGAGTTAAAGGAGTGATCGGAGTTTCGATCGCCCCTGCTAAAACTCGGTCGCATTCTCCCATTTTGATTAATTCTACACCCTGGGCGAGCGACCAGATGCCCGTCGCACAGGCCGCCATGGGTGCTAAGACTGGGGCGCCGGTTTCTATCAATCTAGCGGTCAATACCGAGGTGCGATCGGGTAAACTGTCTAACCAGTTTTCTACTATTCCCGTCGCTGCCATCCGTTCCCATAAACCCTGACAACCGCGACTAGAACCGATAGTGACAGCACAATCCTTTAAGGGAGTCGTTAACTTCGCATCTTCAAGGGCGGCAATTAGGGCAATTTTGGTTAAATCCTCTAAAAATGCGGGTTTGTGACCGATTAAACCCAGGGGTAAAGCGGGTAAATCAGAGAAGGGTTGTTGCCTAGTTATACCAGTTTTGCCCTCTAGTAATCTTTGCCAACTCTGACTTAAATTTCCCAGAGAACTGATCAACCCAATTCCCGTCACCACAACATTCATTTATCATTTATCAGTTATCAGTTATCAGTTATCAGTTATCAGTTATCAGTTATCAGTTATCAGTTATCAGTTATCGGAATATTAAATGATTGGGGGGGGGACGGCGAAGATTAAATTATCGAAAAAATCGGGTCTAAAACCTCGCCTTAAGGCGAAAAGTTTTTGGAGCGGGGCATAAATCCCCGTTACAAAAACGGACTCCTGCCCCCTGCCTCCGTTAACGTCGCGCGGACTCACCCAATCTGAGCGCTATTTTTTCAGATTTTCTGCACCGGAAATAACTTTAGCAGAGTCAATTTTATCCCCTTGTTTGATCGTATCGACCACTTCCATTCCCTCAGTTACATAACCAAAAACGGCATAATCACCATCGAGGAAATTGATATCCGACAGGGCAAAATAAAACTGAGAAGAAGCGGAATTAGGCTGTTGAGAACGGGCCATGGCAATCGCACCGCGTTTATGGGGTAAAGCGACCATAGGAGTGCGGGCCGTGGCCTGTTGACCGATTGCTTGCCCATAAATCGGCTCTTTTTCGTCTTTGAGGAGAATTTCCAGGGGAACATAACGGGATTGCTTGGTTTCTGGATCGACAAAACCACCGGTTCCGCGACCTTGGGGATCACCCCCTTGGGCGACAAAAGGCTGCGGTTCTGTAACCACGCGATGGAAAGTTAAACCATTATAAAAACCTCTCCCCACCAGATCCACAAAGTTACCTGCGGTAATTGGGGCCGCATTGCCATCAATTTCGATCGTTACCGGTTTACCTTTGATGATCATCTCGACGACGGCAGTTCCATCTAAGCGGGGTTTGTGATTATCCATGTTGACACTGCCCGAACTGGCAGGTTGAGAAGTTTGGGTGATACTAGAATTATCGGGGGTGGAGTTAGCTTCTGGGGAAGAACAGCCGAAAAGTGTCGTCGTTGTGATCAAAAAAACACAAACCACAGACAGCCAGCAAGATTTTCTTATCTTCATCATTATTTTATAGCCAAAAAGAGCGAAAAAAGGACTACAATCCCTCTAGAGGAATTTCCAGAAAACGAGCGAGTTCCGCTCCTTGATTTTCCAATTCCGAGAGGGACATGGGATCACCGACGCGAGTTAAAGGGATATCACGACGCTGTTTAATCCGCAGGAATAGTTCCCGTTTTGGGTTGAGTCCTTCTCGCACTTCGGCCCGCACAGCTTGCACATCTTCGAGAGGCCAATCGAGATCAATGCGACGATTTTTGCCGGGGTAGCCCCAACGAAAGATTTTAACTTTGCCGGTTTCCTTGTTAAACTCGTTATAACCACCTCCGACATTCCAGAGGAGAGATAACCAGAGATAGATGGCTAAAAGCGTCCCCGCAGTGCCATAAAAGAGGAGAGCGACTCCTTGGGGAATAAATTGTAAGGAACTGGTATCGCTAACGAGAAGTAGATTGACCTTCAAATAACTGGAAAGACCAGCGAGGAGAAACCCTAGACCGCCAATAGAGACGATTACAGCCCAAAAATAGTTACTAGGGCGACGGGAACCCACTACTTCTCGCCGTAGGATCAGGCTATCTTTACTTGTTGTTTGCGCTTTCATGAATTCTTTTTAAGGTTGCCTAGAGTTATTTTACCAGCTTTTTTCTCCCCACTTCCCCAACCCCGACCTAGGGTGTTGATTGGGAGCGGAATGCCGCCAAAATCACTCATACACTTTTTCTCTGATTAAGATCAAGGGTACTCTGTACCGGCGATTGCCTTCCAGAAAAGGTGATAACCTTCCAGAAAAGTTATCGAAAATTTAGTTGGTTAATGCTTCGATTTCTTTGATTGCTTCGTCAATTCCTTCTTTAACTTTGCTCAATCCAGTTAAAAAGTATTGCCAATGACCGTGTTTGCCGTCGGCATTAATGGCATTACACCAGCGTTTAGCGGCTGCTTGCTTGACTTCCCTCAGTTCGTCCCATCCTTTAGTTTCTAGGATTAAATAGTTAGATTTAGCGGTCTTCAGACGGATAATAAAGTCTGGGATATAATCGTGGTCTTCCCCATTATGAAAATAGGGAATAGTAAACCCTAAGCGTTCATTTTTAACAAAGGCTGCAGTGGCGGGATGATTGTCAATAATATAGGCGGCTGCCTGTTCCCATTGATCGGTATCAGCCACCACACAGTTAAGGTGAGACTTGACTACCTCTCTCACAGGTTTGCCGGTGAAGAAGTTAATATCATCGGTTGAACCGTTGCCTAGATGTGCCTCAAATTTGGGGATTTCTGGGGCTTCTCCGGCGCCAGTATCGGGATAAATGGACTCCGAGAGTTTTTCAATTACCCAACCGTAATAGGGGGAAAGAAACAGATCGAGAATGTGAGCGGGTTCTACTACTTTAACCTTTTCAGTTATGTAGCGATCGCAGATTTTTCTTAATTGGGGAAACAAGACATGAGGGGGTGCTTGACATTGCTCGGTTTGGCAGTAAGTGCGAGTTAAATCCGCCGCTAATTCAAAGACTAATTCTTGTAATCTTTTTCCCTGACGGTAAGGGTTGAGATCAAGGCTTTCCAGTTTGCCCGGACCAGATAGGCTATGACGACCTTGGTTATTAGCTAGAGTCGCTTTAACTTGGACTTCGGGGGCAATTTTGAAGGGGTTAATTTCTAAAGCGGCGATGGTTGTCCAATCAACGGTGACTCGGTTTTGTACGGCTTGGGTATAGCCTTTAACTCTGGGAAATTCTAGGCGATATTGGGATTTTTGCGGCACTGAGTAAACATGATAGCGTTTTTCTGGCTGAGGTTTTGCCCCTTGGGGATTAGCTTTAAAGGGAACAACTTCAAAGGGAACTCCGAAAATTGTTGAAGTTTCTTCGGCAAATTTGTTATCCTCGGTGAGGTCATAACTGCGCCTTCTTAACCCCCTACCTACCACCTGCTCACAGAGTAATTGGGATTGAAAGGGACGAATCCCAATAATATGTTTTACGGTGGAACAATCCCAACCCTCCGTAAGCATTCCTACAGAAATTACACATTTTATATCGCGACCGGGGGGGTGAAACGGTCTAGCTAATTTCTCGGCTAGTTGAGCAAATCCTTCGGGATAAATATCGCGTCCTTGATCATCTTTTGTCCATTGAGTCTTACCAATGGTGTCTAAAGTAAAGCGCATCCATTTACTTTCATCGGATTTACTTTCACCCGATTCTAATTCTTCAACTACCTTAGAATCGACTCTAATCGTGTTAGTTTCTCCCTCGGTATTACGGAGCGATCGCAGGTTAGAGGAGGGTAAATCATTCGGTTTGATATCTTCTGCTATCCATTCATAGAGACATTTAGCAATCTTGGTATTCTTACAGACAATAATAAATACAGGCGGTCTGGGATCATCGGAGGCTGCCCATTCTTGTTTAATTTGTTCCCACTGTCCCCCTAATAAGGTGATGGGATGTTGCACATATTTGAGGATAGCTTCCGGTGTAGGATTTATTCCTTTACCCCGTTCAGATCGGGTCATTTTCTTCATTAACCATTCCCAGATATTAAAGTAAGCTAAATCTGAAACGGCTGCGCCGGTGGTATCTCTAACGGGTAATTGAGGAATTTTCACTAAACCTGCTTCAATGGCATCCATTAAACTAAAATCACTGACGACCCACTCAAAGGGTTTATTAGTATTTTGTTTGGAAGATTTTAAGTAATAGGGAGTAGCGGATAGATCTACACAGAAATTAATGCCTCGATATTTGTTAATTCTATCTAAACCCTCAAGCCAAATCGTGGCTTCTTTTTCTTGATATTTTTCCGATTCTTGCTCATCGCCAGCATCATTATTATCCGAAGATAACCGAGATATCCGATAAGCATGATGCGCCTCATCATTAAAGACTAAAATGTTACCTTTATTCCCCACTTCTTGGGTTAAGATTCGTTTAATCCAAGCGGCATCACTTTCTAAATAGCGGGTAATTTCTACCTTGACTTCTTTAAGATTTCCCTGTGTATCATATTTCTCCCCTCCTTCAGCGACTTTTAACCGACCTAATGCGATTTGCTGTCCTAAAGTTTCTTGGGTTAGATATCTTGTTCCCCTAGCAGTTTCGTTTTTAGCGGCAATCTTAATCACTTCGGCGGCGGTGGTTTTGACTCCCACTTTCACCACTTTGGCAGTGTCATTACCGGCAGTGGCAGGCGCTCGCTTTTCAAAAATATGCCAATTTGTCACCAAGACTTTACCCTGTCTCAGTTTATCCATCAGGTGAGAGGGTACGAGGTCACGGGTGCGATATAAAGAAGCTTCGCCGTTGTCGGGGTTGAGTTCCTGCAATCTGCTTTTAATGGTGATATTGGGACAGATAATCAGGACAACATCGGAGAATTTAGCGTTACTGCGATCTGCTACTTTATTGAGGATGGACCATGCTGCTAACATCCCCATCACTGTTGTTTTGCCGCTTCCAGTTGCCATCTTACAGGCGTAGCGGATGAAAGCTTTTAGGGTGGTGTCAATGGGGGTGTCTTGGGGGATATGAATCCCTTGGCGAAAGTCGGCCCGTGATTCAATCAGGAAAATGATGGTTTCTACTGCTTCTTTTTGAGCAAAAAATAGGCGATGTTCTCTTCCTTCTCGGTTCCAATAGTCCAATAGTTCTAAGGTAGTACGACTGACCCCGGGATAGTTTTCGTTTCTCCATTCTTTGACTTTGTTCCTGATGTGGTTAACCAAGGTCATTTCATAACCAGGGAAAAATTGATCGGGGGGTGAAAGTTTGAGAACTTTTCCTAATTCCCATTCGCTGTCACCTTCCCGGGGGGGATAGACAATAGCCGGTCTTCTCCCTTCTTTTAATTCTGGTTCATAACCTTCTCGGATGAACCAATAACGGGAGGGTTCATTAAAAGGTGAGTTGAGAATCGGTTCGTTGACTTCGTAGGACATAGGGTTATTTAGGATTTTTTTCTTATGTATTAACTCAAGGCAAACTCGGTTAAACTACGTTTATAGGGAGCCTGAAAACCTAAGACTATATCTTGTTTAGGAACACCAGCAGCGATTAATTGATTGGCAATGCCGATTTCTGTTCCATCTCTTTGAATCCAGATTTTGTCATCTTTTATGTCAAGATGAATAATCACACCATAGATTCGCTTTTGCTCTTTCCACCCAATATTTAAGACTTGGTAATGATGGCGTTTTGTGTCAAAAATAAGTTGAGTTTCTGTGTCATTTTTGCTGTCATTAACTGAATGTTGGGTGAGAATGTCTTGAATCAGTTGAGAGTAGTTTATTCTTTCCATAATACCGCCTCTTGTTTGAGAGAATTAAAGATTAAGAGTTTAATTTTATATTCGGCTACAGCGTCTTGAATAAATTGACGAGAGAAAAAGTCCTCATAGGTATCTTGAGGAATGGCTAGATAAAGAATCCTTTCGGGTTGTTCCTGTTTTAATGCTAACCGATAATTGAGGATTTGTCCTAATGCGAGATGAAATTCGGTGACTTCTGATGCGCCTAAAAAAGATTTAATCTCTAGGGCAATTTTTTGACCTGCCTTTTCGGCGGCAATTAATCTTTCCGCGCCTAAGTCGATGTAAAATTCTACGTCATTGACTTTAAGATAAAGGGGATCATGGGTGATATTCCAGCCATCTTTTTCGAGGGCAATACACACGGATTGATTAAAAATATCTTTGGCTGACATAGAATTTTCTAAGTATAAGCAAGCTCGATAAACGGCTGATTTAACTTCATCAAGGGTTCATCAAAAGGTGAGTTGAGAATCGGTTCGTTGACTTCGTAGGACATTTCGATTTTTGATTTTGGATTGATTAATTTTCTAATAAATCTTGAGGTTGAATGATGGTGATGTGAGGAACAAGGATGAAATCATCAGGATTAAAGGTTAGTAAATGAGTAATATTATGGGATTGCATTACGGCTAACAGCCTGATGTCATGGGTTCGTTTTCCTTTAATGTTATGATTAACGACCAGTTGAAACCAGTGGAGAAAAATCTCTGGGGTTTCTTCTAATAAAGAGAATTGAGAAAGAAGATTGTTAATTTCTTGTTGCGTTTGTTGTGGATTCCAACCTAGACCATTAACATCAAGTGGACGAGTAGCAACTACCCAAAATTCAATTAATACTTGAGAGGTAATCAAACAAGTGTCACCGTGTTGAAGGATATAGTTAATAGCATCTCTAACCAGAGAATACTGAGAGGAATTCCGGTCACTGCCTCGTAAAAGAATGTTGGTATCCAGTAAATATTGAGTCATTCGTCTTCGTACATACTGTCTCGGTGTAAGGCTTCATCGGGTAAGGGAGGATTAGAGGATTTATGACTATCAACCCATGCTAACCAATTAGCAGATCGTTGTTCTGGGGTTAAATTAGGATTGGGTTTAGGCAGGGTTGACTTTTGGCTCAGGAATTGGGTAAAGTCTAAGACTTCCTGTTGTTTGTCTGGGGGTAATTTTCGGAGATATTCTATAACATTTTTTTCGATATTCATAGAGTTATTTTATTGAACATTAAGTGTAACTTCTCACTCTTTAATATTAAATCCTATATTTCGATTGGGTTATTTTCTGAATGGCTCTCCCAGGTTTGGTGGGTAAAATGTATTCTAAGATACATTCCTCCTAGCGAGGGGGTGGAACGAACCACAAAGACACAAAGGACACAAAGATCGATCCTATGTAAGTTAAACTCATCACACAGAACCTAGAAGAGCC
>NZ_JBHFLL010000039.1:0-10577 GCF_041928595.1 Microcystis sp. BLCC-F209 | reverse complement strand
TTAGCTCTTCTATATTTTTTTGGAACATTTGATGTAGCTGGAGCCAATGATAGAGATGTTGACCCACATAAAAACTGCTGTGTCTGCGTTGACCTTTATATCTTTTTTCAGGTCTTGTGACATATTTTTGGATTCCCATATTCTTAATTTTTTTACCTTGTAGTGTGGCACTTGTATACGCAATAGCTATAACAATTATCAGCTTTGATAGGTATTGCGGTGCTAATTGAGAACCTTCTAAGCTATAGCCTCCCGACTTAAAATCTCGAAACATCTCTTCAATATCAAATCTTTTTTGATAGGCAATTATTGCCGTCTCTAAATCTTCAAAATTCGTCAAAATATATCAAGGTTCTTTTGTGGTAAAACCTCAGTAAGTTTTTTCCACTTACCAGCTAAGTTAAACGGTCTAAATCCCTGCTTTTTTGTAATATTTACATCATTCAAAAATAGTTGAGTTTCTGGACTTAGATCCAATCCCCTCATTTCTTGATAAACTACTTCCTCTGTCTTGACATTTCTGCTTTGTTTTTGTCTTAAAAAAAGTATACACTCTACTCGTGAAGCCACTTTCCAAGACTGACTGAGCAAAATTCTCTATCTCCTAACACCACGATTTTATGACCTGATAGCACCGTCAATATTTTTCCCAATACTCGCTGCTGTTCTTCGAGATTACTACTTCCTTTTTTATCTAATATTTCCCAATAGCTTGGCATGGCTCTCTTGTCATAAATTAGACTCACCATCAAGATATTAATTGCTCCGCAACTCGTCCAGTCTATGGCAATATATACTAATCCTTTTATTATGAATCTCTCCTGCTGTTTTAACATCTCTTTTAGGCAGAGAAACCAGATTTTTTCAATATTCAGAATTTCCAGCTTTAAAAATATTTTTAGTTTTTTTATCCGACTCTCAAACAGGATTGGTATTGGTAAGGCTTCCGCTAATATCTCTAACTTTGCTTGCTTCAATATTTGCAAGGTTCCAACTACCATTAACAACAGTAGATATCTGGCTCGCCCCAGTTCATTTTCTAACACTTTCTGGTATAATTCACTTATCATTTTTGTTCTCTAGGTCATATTTACTATATATGACCTATCTTTTTGGGGAGTCGATATCTGTATTCCATGCTACATAAGCTTTTCAGCTTGTTTGTCCCCCTGTCAGCTACTCACCCTCAGCAGGAAAAACCTATTTAGCAGAACTGCCTTGAGGTTATGAAGGAGAATGGGGACCTGGAATAAAAGCCTTAGTCATTAGCCTATACTACGCGGGCAACATGACCCAAGGCAAATTATTAGAGTTTTTAGAAGATATTGGCATATCCATATCAGTCGGATATCTATCGAACCTACTGATTAAAAACCAAGTGGAGTTTGAAAGCGAGAAAAATGAAGTATGTGCGTCAGGACTAGAGAGCAGTCATTGGCAACACTTAGACCAAACTGGTGCGCGGGTGGGTGGGGTGAACTATACCACTAATGTAATATGCAACCCTTTCTATACAATCTACTTGACCACTGCCAAAAAAGACAGATTGAGTGTAGTCAAAGTATTGCAAAATGCCCCAGAACTGGAGTTGATTCTCAATCAACTTACAGACAACTTACAAAGAGACTTTCCCAATCCCAACTAAATGGAAAAATGCTCTGAAACTATTACCTCAAGAAACTGTGTTGAGCGAAGCAGAGTTTAATGCCCTACTTGATACATATCTACCCAAACCAGGTTCTCAGCACCCGACTCGAATTATAGAAGCAGCAGCGATTGCTTTCTATCATCAACAAACTGATTGGCCAGTAGTGCAAACTCTGGTCTGTGATCATGCTCCCCAATTCAAATTACTGACTGATAATATTACTTTGTGTTGGGTACATGAGGGACGACATTATCAGAAGTTGACTCCTTCGTTTTCAGGAAATAGACCAACGTTTTGAGGCGATAGACCAACGTTTTCAGGAAATAGACCAAAGATTAGACAAACTCGACTATAAATCTGACACCTACGAAAAAGCCTCCGAGAAAGTGCTGAGATTAGCCACGACCTTTATTATCGCAGCCGCCACCGTAGCGGTTTTACCCTCGGCCTTTCAGGCAATCGGACCCCTATTAACCCAGATCATCGCCGCCGGCAATAACTAACTTGTGATCAAGACTTGACGATTGCATGGTATGATAAGGGTTTTGGAACTATTGTTTTAGGTCAAGATCATGGTGAAACGAATGCAGGTTATCCTCAATCAAAAAGTCAGCAAATTAGGTGAAAATGGCGATGTGGTGGAAGTGGCCCCCGGTTATGCGCGCAATTACCTTATCCCCCAAGGTGTGGCCGTTTTAGCCACCAAAGGCGCGATTAAACAGGCAGAATTTAGGAAAGAAAAAGAGCGTCAACGTCTCCTCGCCGAAAAACAAGAAGCGGAAACCAGAAAAACTGCGATCGAAAAACTCAGTCCCTACAGCATCCCTAAACAGGCGGGAGAAAATGAGGCAATTTTTGGTACTGTCACCAGTCAAGATGTGGCTACGGTTATTCTAGAAAATGCTAAATTAGAAATCGATCGCCGTGGTATTACCGTCCCCGATATCGGTCAATTGGGAGTCTATAAAGTACAAGTCAAACTCCATCCCGAAGTTAGTGCCGATATCGAAATTAAAGTAATCGCACAATAACAATTATCGGGTCATAGTTATCAGTAATCAGTGAAAACTTATCAGAGCAATTAACTAGCTGATGGCTGATAGCTAATAGCCATTCACATCTCAAAAACTATGACTCATCCCACGGATATAAAAACCCTAGCACGCTGGATGGCGGCGGATTTTAGTAATCAAGAACAAGCTTTTGCTAATCCGCCTTTTTTTGCTCATATTCGCGTGTGTATGCGTCCTCTACCCGATGAATTACTGGAGGGAACCAGTTTGTTTTTAGAGCAGGCCTACGATTTTATGCTCAATACTCCCTATCGTTTGCGAGTATTTAAATTGTCGGTAGTCGATGACCATATTGAACTAGAAAACTTTAAAGTTAAAGAGGAAGCTAACTTTTTTGGTGCTTCTAGAGAACCCCACCGTCTCAAAAATCTCACCTTAGACCTATTAGAACCGATGCCGGGTTGTGATATGAATGTCACCTGGACTGGTAACAGTTTTAAAGGGGTGGTGAAACCGGGTAAACAATGTTTAGTCTTTCGCAAAGATAAAATGACTTATTTGGATAATAGTTTTGAAATTAGTGAACGGGGATTAATTAGCGTTGATCGTGGTTTAGATCCCGAAACCGATCAATTAGTCTGGGGTTCGATCGCCGGTCCCTTTGAGTTTGTGCGTTGCGCCAGTTTTGCCGAGGAAGTATGAGAAAAATTCTTGGTTTTTAGCTATGAAAATCGCCACATGGAATGTCAACTCGATTCGCAGCCGACAAGAACAGGTAATTAACTGGTTACAACTCAATCCCGTTGAGGTTTTATGCTTGCAAGAAACCAAGGTCATCGATCGAGATTTTCCCAGAGAAGCTTTTGAATCTTTGGGTTATCATCTCTATCTCTCTGGACAAAAAGCCTATAATGGTGTGGCGATTTTTAGCCAAAAACCCCTGGAGGATATCACTGTGGGATTTAGTCCCATTATCGGCGAAAATTTAACGGGAGAACTGGACGAACAGAAACGGCTAATTACTGGAGTAATCGGCGATATTCGGATTATTAATCTCTACGTTCCTAACGGTTCTTCTCTAGATAGTGACAAATATATTTATAAGCTTAAATGGTTAGAAACTCTCAGGAAATATCTAGATAAAATAATTAATTCTCAACCCCAAGAATTATGTATCTGTGGTGATTTTAATATTGCCTTAGAAGATAAAGATATTTATGATCCCAAGAGCAAAGAAAATCATATTATGTCTTCAGCTAAAGAAAGAGAAGCTTTAGAAAAGGTCTTAGAAATTGGCTTACAAGATGCCTTTAGAAAATTCACCTCGGATCCAGGACATTATAGTTGGTGGGATTATCGCAGCGGTGGTTTTGCTCGTAACCGAGGTTGGCGAATTGATCATCTTTATTTAACTCCTCAGCTATACGAAAAAGCCGTTAATTGTCTAATTGATCGAGAACCCAGAAAACAAGAAAAACCTAGCGATCATACCCCTGTTATTCTGGAAATATCAAGCCAAAAATAGCTAAAGGATCAACCTAGACTTTGCACAGCCAGAATTTTGCTCTCTTAGCTTCCCTAAGTAGGGACTTTCACCTTGAGGATTTATTCGGTAACGAGAAAATGCTATGATTCGGGTTGAATTTACCAAGTTTATTAAATTATGCGTTCTCCCCAATTAATTGTTCTATTGCTCGGTTTATCCCTTCTCCCCGGCATCTCCCCCCCTTTGGTCAATGCTAATCCCTCGATAGTGCCAGTAAAACAATCGAGTAATCGCGATTGGGGACAAAAAATTAGCGAAGCGGAAATTAAAGCAATGATTCAAGACATTGAAACCGCTATTAAAGACAAAAATATCGCCCTAATCCTCAAACACTATGCCCCGTTTATTTCCTCGCAATTGACCATTAAAACCGATGCTAGTACCGAAATTTTTGAGTTAAATGGCATCACGGAACATAAAATATTTTTAGAGGAATCCTACAAAAATATTAAAAGTATAGAGGTTCTTTCTGAGAATTGGGACGTGGATATTCTTGCAAATAACGAGATGGCGATTATCACTCGCGAGCGGGTAGTCAATATTACCAACACCGAGGGTGATAACTATATAGTGGCATCGGCAGCGGTGGCTAAAGTCGCTCCCATCGACGGTAAATTGAGGATCTTTTCCATTCAAGAAACCGCCGAAGTGGGACGCAGACCAAAAAAATAATCAACCTCTCCGGTTGGGACTGGACCAACCCGACTCCCGCCGTCTTCGTCCCTCGATAAAACCGTCATCGTAGTCCCTAGAATTGCGCGGATTATCATAGCGGGCAAAGTTAAAACCGTCCTCTAGTCCGCGCTGAAATTCTTGCTCTGGTGGCACAAATCGATAACGTTGTCTATTATCCTGTACCGCCCGGTTGATTAACAAGGCCCCCGCTCCAATACCAACGGCCTCACCAAAGGTTAAAGACTTAGCATAATCGATGTTAATTGTCAAGAAAGTTGTTGTTAAAATTAAGGCTTTTCCCCAATGCTGACCCATAAAATCCTCCTTCAAAAAATCAAGTTGACAAAGAAACCATTACAGATACAGAGTTTCTCATAAAATCGACCACCGACTTGCCAAAACGAAAACTTTGTACCTCATCATTACGATAACTGCTATAAGTTAGATTTGGAAGAATGGGAGTGAAAGCGAATCCCCAAGAAGACGTCGTAGAGGAAACTCCAGAAATTCTTACCTTGCAGTAAACCTAAAGACTGTTCACACTCTTTTGCGTCTAAAAGCGGTTTAGTGGCATAGTATGCCGGTTGGTACTTGTACCAGGGAATCGACGGCCAAAGATGATGCACTAGATGATAATTCTGTCCTAAAATCAGCAGATTTAAGAGAGGACTGGGGTAAACGCGGGCATTTTTCCAACGATTGCGCTCTTGGAAAGGACGATGGGGGAGATAATCGAAAAATAAACCGAGGGCAATTCCCACCACTAAAGCGGGAACAAACCAAAAATTCATCACATAGCTGATAAAACCGTATTGACAGGCGACGATGACTATGGTAGCCACAAAAAGACGACTGAGGAACCATTCCAGCAGTTCGTATTTCCGCCAGAGTTGCCGCTTAAAAAAGAAAATCTCGTGATAAAAAAATCTGGCCGCAATCATCCACAAAGGGCCGCCAGTGGAGACAAAATGATCCGGATCATTTTCGGGATCGTTAACGTGAGCGTGGTGCTGTAAATGGACTCTAGTGAAGACCGGAAAGGCAAAACCGAGCATTAAAGCACTGCCATGACCTAAAATAGCATTAAATAGCCGATTACTATGGGCAGAATTATGAGAGGCATCGTGGATAACTGTCCCCGATAAATGTAAAGCGAGGACATTAGCACTAAAACAAATCCAGTCAGGCCAGGACCAGAGCCAATACCCACAGGTAGATAGGGTTATTAGGCTCAAGGCACTGAAAAACATGGTAACGTTTGGGTTGAAGCCCCCCGGTGCTTTTAAATACTCTTTGGGGACTGTCAGCAACATCTCGGCCGACTGCATTATGGGTGTTGCTCCTTATTGTGTTCGCTTTACTGGCGTAAATTATCATACTACGGCTTTTTCATAAAGTTTTGTAACATTATCTTAATTAATCTAAAGTTATGAAGAAAGTAAGGATTTGTTATATGGTCTTCCCCCCCAGTCCCCGAGGGAAAGCGAGGCTACAAGAGAAAATCACGGGCGCTTAACGCCAGTTTCGCACTTAAACGATTAAAAAATTCGGCTAGAGACTCGGCTTGAGAGGGAGCGATCGCCTGTTTCCCCCCTATCACCGATTCTACTCTATCCCGATCGCCGAAAATATCCACAAGACACTCCCTATCGATATCGAATTCATCCAGTAACGATTCTAACGTAGCGGTAGGATTTGTTCGGGCGATCGGATAATGTTTCCGCTCGTATTCTTCCACTAATAACACCAATAAATCGAATAATAGTCCTTCGTCATTGCTTAACTCCCGTGACATCATCCCTTCAATTATGCTTAAAAATCGCTCGTATTCTTGGGAGTTATTAATCGGTTTCGGTTGATACTGCAAGCGACCTTGAACCTCTACTAAATTTTTCCAGTTAGCCTTACTAGCGAAGTTATACCAATCGGTAAGAGCTTCTTCTGCGTCCGAGTGGCGTTCCCAAAACTCTCCTAATTTGACTTTACTGATCACGCCCATCGATCGCTAGTTTTATTGTTCTCTTTAACTTAGATAAACATCGATCGCTCTAATAATCATAGTATATGTCAATTTGACCGATCGCCCCTCGCACCCCAGAAAAGCGCACCACTTCGCCGCTCTCTTGGGAGATCGCCCTAAATCCCGAATCGAGTAATCAATAGCTAGATAAAGCATAATAAATATAAATAGCAACAACCTTGACAAAATCGGGGGGGGGGGTAGAATGCGTGGGAATTTAGCTAAACAATGTATTCTATGCCCCTCAAAAGTTCCCTTTGTTATTCCGTCGCCCTCGCCACGGTAGCCACCGCCACCCTTGCACCGGTTGCCAGCGCCGCAACTTTTAACTTTTCCTACACCTCCAGCTTAGGAACCATCACTGCGACGGTGGACGGAACCCTGCAACCAGATAACAACACGGTATTCGTCAGTTCTATCAGTAATACCACCTTTAACGGCTCTCCCGCTCCTGCCCTCCCGTTCATAGGTTCTTTTGACGCTTTGAACCTTTCTGGTAGTCTAACGGGTCAGGCGGTGCTATCCTTAGACGGATCGGGACTAGATTTTATCGCTTGTGACAACACGGCTTGCGATAATGATCTATTCGGCTTTGGCACCAGTAGCGACATTTTCGGGAACGTGGCTACGGGGTTCGCTTCCGAAGGTAGTTACGGTTCTACTGTTGAACTCTTCATCCTTGCCAATTATTCCCTGACCACCGTTCCCGAACCGGCGACGGTTCTCGGTTTACTCTCCGTTGCTGGGGTCGGTCTTTTGTGCAAAGGCCGGAAACTGGAAGGGTAATTTTGACTGACTGATCCCCGCTGCCCTCCTTGATAAGGGGGGTGCCGATAGCCCGGGGGATCACCCTTGATAAGGGTAGGGTCGTTTCATGCTCTCAAATGTCATTCTCTCAAATCTTTATCTGATACTAAATCCGTTGAGTAACGCACAGAAAACGGGTTTCTCGGAGAAACCCGTTTTCTAGTCATGCAAAAGGCAAAGGGGAATAAATAATCAGTTTTTAATAACCAGATTTAGTATGACAACGTTTTTAGTCGATTTCTCGGCAATATATATCTGAAAATTTCTAAAAACGTCGTGCTTTGCTTGCCTCATAAGCGATTAAAGATAGCAAAAAAAAGAATTAGATTCGGAGAATGAATCAGCCCTACCGACATCGGGGGGGCAAGAGGGGGGAGAGAGGAGTAGGATGTCTGCCATGAATAAAGAAAAATGGTATTAGATGCGCCAACAGCTTACTATGGACTAAGAATACTAAGCTTTTGACTAGAATGGATGACTATCAGTGGCCAAATAAATAAAGCAGACCTAACCGACAGTATCGACGGATTAACCATGGCAGAATGGATTATTTACAAAGAATTTCGCTTTGAAGCAGCCCATCATTTACCCCATTACGAAGGTAAATGTCGCCGTCTCCACGGTCATAGTTGGCTAGGACGCGTCTATGTGAAAAGTAATCATTTACAGCCCCAAGGCTCACAACAGGGAATGGTGATGGATTTTGGTGAAATTAAACAATATTTACAGCCATTACTCGATAATTTTCTCGACCATCATTATCTCAATGAAACCACTGGTTTAGAAAATCCCACCAGTGAAGAATTATCGCGCTGGATCTATGAAAAATTGGCAAAAGCTGGTTTACCCAACCTTCATGCCGTCGAAATCTGCGAAACCTGTACCTCTGGATGTACCTATTATCCCTAATCGGCAAGCTATCATTAGCTAGGATGGATTGCAAACCTATCCCACGAAAATTATAAGATTCCCAGTCACAATCCTCTAAGATGAAGGAGGTAGGAGAAACCTAATATGCTATCTACTGCCAAGAAACTTTATGACACAGACTTTAATCTGTGGGTAGAAGAAACTGCTAAATTACTTAAAGAAGGTAAGTGGGAGTACCTCGATTTAGAAAATCTGATTGAGGAAATTGAGGCAATGGGGAGGAGTGATAAAAAGGCTTTGAAAAGTAATTTATAAAAGCTATTGCTTCACCTCCTTAAATGGCAGTATCAACCCTCTAAACGTTCTCATAGTTGGCAGTATTCTATCACCGAACACTGTTTGAGATTGTTAGAAGTTTTTGAAGATAGCCCCAGTCTCAAGGTATATTTTGAGGAAGTTTTTGATCAGTGTTATCAAAATGCTTGCCTACTTGCCGCTAGAGAAACAGGGTTAGATAAAAAAACTTTTCCTCAAATCTGTCCTTTTGCCAAAACTGATATCCTCAATCCTGAATATCTACTGGATTAATAAGTAGTCGTGCAAAATTAATTTCCTAGTCGAGACGGGAGACGGGAGACGGGAGACGGGAGACGGGAGACAGCTATTAGGGATCGGATTTGATTTTTCAGTTCACTGTTTCCTCACACCAGAAGTCTGACGGAGTAGTGGCTTAGATGTGTAATTAATTTTGCTTAGGTACTTATAACCTGATTATCCTAGCATTGTTCCCAGTATTATTACTACTAATACTATCCATAAAAGGTGTCCTTTTCCTTTATCTTTCCGAAAGTCCTTGACTTGTTTCAGTTTTTCTATTAAGCTCAACATATATTTAAAAGGTTGGCAGTCACTTCTCATTTTACCTGACGGTGATCGCTTTTACTTTTGATATTCTGATGGGAGAATGAATCAGCCCTAGGGCAAGGGGGGGCAACTAACATCAGATATTGCCTGAGATAATTTCGGGTTTTTGACCAGATTCTTGACGGCTAAATTCTCAAGCACAATCGTTTGGTTTTCACGAACTAATTGAGTGGTTAGCTTATGTAAATGGTCTTTTCTGCTATCGGTGATTTGAGCGTGAATCTTGGCTACTTTGATTTTTGCCTTTTCTCGATTCTTTGAGCCTTTCTGTTTTCTAGAAAGGCTTTTTTGTGCTTTTCGCAGTCTCCGATAATGCTTTTTAAAATGCTTAGGATTAGATACTTTATCGCCATTGCTGGTAATTACTAGGCTACTAATTCCTAAGTCAATTCCGATGGCTTTATCTGTTACTGGTAAAGGCTTAATCGTTGGGTCATCAAATCTTATTGAAATATGCCAACGTCCTGAGGGATGTAATCTGACTGTTACTGTGCTTGGTTCACAGCTTTCTGGTATTTGTCTTGACCATCGAATAGGTAGAGGTTCTGTGCATTTAGCTAAATAGATTTGTTTGTCTTTGAACTTAAAAGCAGATTTGGTAAATTCGGCACTTCCTCACTGATGTTTTTTCTTAAAGTTAGGATACTTAGTACGACCGGCAAAGAAATTGGTCAAAGCTGTTTGTAAATGTCTTAAACCTTGTTGTAAGGGTACACAGCTAACTTCGTTTAAAAAGTCTAATTCTTCTTGTTTTTTCCAATCGGTTAGCATTGAAGAAGTTTGAGCGTAGCCTACTCTTTCTTGTCTTTCATACCAAGCTTGTGTTCGTTCGTGGAGAGCTTTGTTGTAAACTAATCTTACACAGCCCAAAGTGCGCCGCAATAGCGACTCTTGTTTTGGTGTGGGGTAAAATCGAAACGAATAGGCTTTTTCCCAGAAGTGTTGAACGTGGAAAAAAGTGGTACAAAATTTGATATTATAGATAAGAAAACAAAGTAAATGTACACCAATAAATGTGAATAAGCCATGCTAACAATTTTCCCAAAACTAATGAAAGAGCTTCTCAAGCCACTC
>NZ_JBHFLL010000038.1:0-10756 GCF_041928595.1 Microcystis sp. BLCC-F209 | reverse complement strand
AGACCTAATTGGTTAAGCTAAAAGCTTTGATGTGCTTAGTTTCTAACCTTCTTTTTAGGTAGGAGAATTGTCAGATTCTGTCTTTTGCCTCTTGCCTGTTGCCCCTTGCCTTCAGAAGCTGAAAACTGAAAACTGATAACTGATAACTGATAACTGATAACTGATAACTGATAACTGATTAGGCTGCATCATCCCAGATGGGGGTAAGGGTTTGATAATCGTAGCGGGAAGCGTTGGGATGACAGGTGACACAGGTGGTGTGACCGAGAGGAGTGGGTAAATTGACCCTAGGATGCAAAACCTTTACATAGCTGGACTGTTCAATTAGGAGGGGAACAAAAGTAGTCTCCCTAAGAGGGCGGGAAGAATAACTGAGATAATCCCAGATAAGACGCTGAGTAATGCCGACAATTGGTTTTAAACGGATACCATAGTGAGAATTAGGATTTTCTAGGATTTTTTTCCAAGTTTGACTCGGTAGGATACTGGGAGCAATGGCAATATGGCAGCTGGCACAATTTTCTAGATAGGTTTGCTGTCCAATTTGATAACGATTCAGCACTGTATCCGAGGAAGTAGATTGGGCGATCGCTGGTTGTTGAAGTAGCGAAGCCAGTAGAATACCCCCTAGAATACTGAGGAGAAAGAGGATAAGAAAAAAAATCGATTTCACTTGACCGCTGGAAGGCATAACTGGGATAACGGGTAATTGAACACAATTTTGACACTCTCGCCATCACACAGCTTTGCGGTGTGATGGGAGATTCTTGCTTCACAGAAACCTGCTTTTTGAGACGAATCCCAACGAGTCTTACAGTCTCTCCACAAGCTTAAACTCCTGACTGCCCATCAGTATTTGGGCTCTTCTGGTTTATGTGTGGAAACGAGGTCTATACTGATATTTTCTAGTTTCTTCTGCGGCTCGACTGAGCGTCGCCGAACGTCAAAATAGCCCTAAAAGTCTTGCTTGATAGGTATTTCACGGTTTCATAAGCAAAAATCATAACACAAAGTCGAGAAGAGCCTCTTAACTTTTTTTATATCAAAATTACTTGAACGGGAGCATGAAAAGGGGAGAATTAATCCCCCCCATCAATTTAGACAAAGAAACTATTGACCGCAATAGTGCCGAGCGCCGGTAAACTACCCGTTAACCCAGTAAGATTAATCACCAAATCATTAGCACTTTGGAAGCCTGCTGTACCATCGTTGATAATTAGGTAAGTGGTAGTAGCATTAGCAACCCGCACTAAAACAGCACTGTTAGTTCCGAGAGCTTGATTTCCGGCTGTTGCCCCATTAGCATCGGTAAAGACGTTAGTAACAATGGTGTTAATATTGGTCGTGGTGCTATCTGTTGCCCGGGTAAAAGCGACCGGGGCATTAATTGCCGCACCAAATTGACAAGGCATTACCCGTGCCATTAAGATTAAGCTAAACGGCTTTTACTTCGGATCACCGATATAGACTCCAAAAGGGTTATCGCTATTGGATCATGCAGGTTAAGCGCCGTTTAGCTTACCAGTACCAGTGAGGACGAGATTTTCTACGTTGTCAGAAAGGGTATAGAAAATGGAAACTCGCAGTGAAACACCTCGTGAAACTTGGCTGCAACCGATTGTCGCTCTTCTGGGAGAAGGGGAATTCGCCGAGGCTTATGCTTTGGCTGCATACTTTCCTAACACTCGCAATAGGCAACTCGTACAACTTGCTGCATTGTTGGGACAAAATAAGGTGACAGAAGCCAGCGATCTTTTGGGGGGATTATCTCGTTCATGGATCAGAATGATGTTAGTCAAGGGATCCCCAGTGATGTCCGGAACGGTTCTTCAAAGCCTTGTAGCTGAATTTGCAACTATTTTGAGCCAAGTCGATTTGGACCTCCTTGAGACAGCTTATCAAGCTATTAAGGATCAATATTTCGAGTTGGCTGATTTCTGTATTCAATTTCAACTGCTCACTCATCCAGAAACAAGCTTATCAGTAATCCGTGAGGGACTAAGGCTAAGAAAAACTGAATTTGTTCAAGACATAAACTCATATGTAAAGGGGGAACCGACGATTAAGGTTCCACCCGGCAAATTGGCAGGTGGAGAAGCGGATTTAAACAGAAAATATATCGGCAACCCGGGTTATTTTAACTCGAATAAAGGGAGTATTAACGAGCGTGGGGAGTTTATTCGGCCGCCTTGCTCTGAGCAGCCTAAACCCCTTCCGTCGTCTAATAGCGTAACAATTCAACGCCACACTCGAATCGAATTCCCATCAGAATGTGTTCTTGAGCAAAAAGCTGAGTTAAAGATTCAGCTAACTCAAGAGATTCCAAAATTTACTCGTGTTCCAGAAAAAATTTGGCTTACAGTAGGACGTAATACTAAGCAAGTTAAACTAAATGTCAAGGTTACTGCTCCAGCATTTGCCATAAGACCTTATCAACAGCAGTTGACTGTTCCAGTTAAAGGCGATTCCAACGAAGTGATTTTTACCCTTGTTCCTCTTGAAAGAGGTGAGCAAGTGATTGAGATTGAGTTTTTCAGAGGAGCAACAAGAGTTGGGTATGTAATCGTTCAAACTAACGTAACTTTCTCATCATATCATGAAATATCGCCAAAAGTTTTATCAATGGAAGACCCAATTGATGGTCTCAAAAACTTAGAAAGTATGACGGTTAATCCCGATAAACATACACTTAATGTTACTTGGATTGAGAGAGAAAGTAAATTACTCTATACTATCTTCCCTGCCAATCGCTTAGGCGAGTGGGAGAAAACAATTCCTAATATTCAGCAACAAATTGAAGATGATTTGCGAAGTTTGAATGCTTTCCTGACAGAAGTAGTGCAACAAGGAAACCCCTCTGATGAGCGTTGGGAGAGTATCTGTTTCAATCTTCAGAGTGTTGGCGCTAACTTGTTCGAGATGTTAATTCCCTCTGAAGTGGCCAAACAAATGGGAACTTGGAAGATTGGTTCTCCTGTCATTATTTCCACTAATGAACAGTGGATTCCTTGGGAATTAATGTACAACGGCGAAGATTTTTGGGGAAAGAAGTTTATTATTGCTCGCTCTCCTCGCCTCAGCGATAGTCAAGATTTACCAGATAAAAATAGACCTGAAAGTAAGGGAAAAAGACAAATCAAGCGGATTGTCAATATTGTCGGTGGAGATGTACCTTCCTCGGAAGCAGAGCGAGCTACCCATCTATTCTCTAATCTTCTCCCCCCGGAAGCGGTACAATTGTTAGCTAAACAGCCAATTTCGTCCCTTGTAAAAGCTATTCCAGGCACAGATGCGCTTCATTTTACCTGTCACGGACATTTAGAACCGCACCTACTCCAAATTGCTGGCGATAAGAACAAAACTCGGATTGAAAACTTGCTCCCTGAAACCATCCAAAGGCTACCCCTTGATCCGGGTAGTCTTGTGTTTGCTAACGCCTGTGCTTCAACCGTTCCCGTGTTAACCTTTGGAAAATTTAGCAGTTTTGGCTGGAAATTTTATCAGCGTGGTGCAGATGCTTTCATTGGAACTTTAGGAGCCGTACCAGTGAAATATGCCGTCAACTTTGCCGAAATTGTTTACCGTGAATTATTCAACCCAGATGAGAAAATTACTATCGGACAGGCTGTAGCCAAAGCCAAAGAAGTTGCAGCCAACGAAAGAAACTTATTCTGGCTACTGTATTGTATTTATGGCGATCCAGATTTCTCGATTGTACAGCAAAAAAATTCCAAGGAGGAAGACCATGCCAATTAAAGTATATGCCACAGCCGTCGATCCAGCTTCAGTTAGTAGCTTACAAACTGAGGATGAGGAAATCCTGACTACTTTGGGACCACAAGAGGAAACCGTCGCAGTTCAGTTGCAAGAACTCTTTGAATCTGTGATGGAAGCTCTTTCAAGCAAGGTAGATGTAGAAAGTCAGTTGACTGTTGAAATTAATGGTTCAGTCAGCCTAAAGGCGCAGGGAGGACTCAAATATCTGTTTTTCAACATTGGAGCAGAAACAGCCAATACAAACACGATGAAAGTTACCCTATCTACAACTTTGCAGCCAAAAATACAGAAAACGAAGTAAATGTCCACCATTAAAACAAAAAGCCAGAGGTCGGTATCCGGTCTCTCAAAGAAAACGGGTTTCTCAAAGAGTTTCTCAAAGAAAACCGTTTTCTAGATATTGATTTTTGCCAAAGACTGCTTAAATTCTGCGAGAGAATTAGCAGTAGCTGCTAATTTAACAATCTCTTGTAATGTAGATAGTACCGAAACTTTATTCAGGTATTGTTCCACATCTAAAGGAACTTCACCTAAGCGAGCTTGCAAAACTGTTTTGACAAAATCACGAGCATTTTCTAACGCTCCAATTTCCTTACCGATTTCCTTACCGCGTTCTATCCCTCGTAACTCCCCAATTTCCTTACCAATTTCTTTACCGCGTTCGATTCCTCGTAACTCCATATTACTCATTAAAGGCATGGTTCTTTCCTCCTCAAATTGTTTGATTTTACTTTCTAAACTTGACTGTAATTCAGCGGATAAAGTCATCATATTGTCGATGATTTCAAACAGTTTAATTATCTGTTCTCTCTCGAACTCCTTTTCATATAATCCCCTGATTAACTTCCACTTCCACTGTTCCCGTTGTGGCAGCTTCCCAGTAGTCGCTTTTGTTTTCAGGTGTGCCATCACTATTATAGCAAAGGGATTGCTACTTGTTTCTAGTTCTGTCCATCTTTCCTCATAGTCCAGTAATTTAACCGTTGGGAATTTCAGACTCACTTCACAGCCAGCAATGGTATAATTATAGGAATCTGGTCGCCAATTTACTCGTTCATCTCCTAAAATTGCCAGACTGATAACTGGTTTCTGATACAAATCAAAGGCACGATAGTTATAAATATACATCCTCTGAGGGAAGTTTTCTTCGTATTGACTTTGAATTTCAATATGAATCAAAATCCAGACTTCTTCACCCCTGAGTAACCAGACTTTATAGAGTTTGTCAGCGAAACGTTTTTTTGTCTTTGCTGAAGCGGTAATCCGTTTGAGTTCTTTTTCTAGAGATTCGGGAGTTTTTGTCCAATCAATTAGTTGGTGAACTTCAGGAAAAAAGAAGCTTAAAAACGCTTCAAAATACTCGCTTAATGCTTCTTTCCAGGGTTCATCATAATTGGCGGTTGTTGGGTTCATGGCGAGTCGCTGTCAATCAGAAAGTTAGGCGATCCTCTAGATTCATTATTCCCCATAAATATCATCAATGCTACTTGTCGTCACAAAACTTCCCATGAGAGCAACCTACATCTACATCTTTGTTCTAACATTTATTGGTAAAACTATATAATGCCGTCAGATAAAGGGGGTCGGAACCAACGGAACCGGGGAAGATATCCTTAACTAAAAAAGGAGTTGACATGATTTTTTCCTGAATAAAGGGTGAAAATTTTAAAATCGCCGTTTCCCGCACTTGGGACGGCCCTAGTCGTTACCATGCCAAGAAGCGGCTCAATCATCGCCGTCAGCGTTAGGTTTCATTCTTCAACCCAACCCACGTTCACCTCTGGTATAGATTAGAATCGATTATTAACATTGATTTTTGCTTATGATTTATTATGGTTTCAGTGGGTATTAATGGGGGTTATTATAAACAAACCAATCAATATTATTTATAAAGTTTTTTGAACGGCTCTTCTGGTTTATGTTTGGAAACGAGGTCTATTCTCGCGAAACAGGTGCAAGATTTTCAGAGAATCGTGCTTCAAAACCTTGCGTCTTTATCGGCCCGCGTCCTGTAGTGGCGAAGCATTCGGATAAAAAATCTACGGTTTCACCGATAGGTTATTGCCCGAATGCTTCGCCCGTACTTTTTGCCGCAAACCCTAGATAGAGTTCTATAGCAGCGGGCAGAAAGCAGTATTTTCGCTGCTTTTGCCCCCTTTTTAGAGAGATTCTTCCCTCACGGAACCATCTTCTTGCACCCAGGCGAGATTTTTAATCATCCGATCGCGGGCATAGGTACGAAGTTGTGCCTCGCTGCGACCCCCTAAATCGATCGCCACTCTCAGATTCGGATCACCGGTGCGAAGGGAGCGAGCTTTACTAAAAGTCGCTATCTGGGCGTTATTACCCAAAGGGATAAGTAACCAGTCGAGGGGGGGAGCTTGACTGGGTAAAGTCTGCCCCGATAATAAACTTTCGTGCAGTTCTTCGATATTCAGGGAAAAACCGATACCCGGAGCCGATTGACCCTGGGGATGAAAAACGCCCAATAATTGATCATAGCGTCCGCCCTGGCCTAAAATACTGAGATTTTGCTGGTGATCACTAACCGCCTTAAAAACGATGCCGGTGTAGTAATCAAAGGTTTGAATCAGACTTAAATCGAGAATTAGGGGAAAGGGTTCAGAGCGATCGGCATTAAGCAGCTCTACTAGGGATTTAAGGTTATTAACGGCTTTTTGGGCCGATTCTTCCCGGGCTAATACTGCCACTCGTGCGAGGACATCCTCAGGATTACCGCGCAGGTGAAATAATTGTCGGGCTTGCTGCCGGAGGGTTTCATTGGGATAGGGAAGATTTTCGAGGCTAACGTAGTCGAGGAGGGCTAAACAGCGTTTCACCTGTTCGCGTAAGGGATCCGGAAAGGGGGAAAGTAGGGAACGAGTCAAACCGGCTTCTCCTAAAATAATCTGCCAGTTAGGGACGGCCAAACTATCGAAACAGTCGGCCAGGAGCAGTAGAATCTCGGCATCAGCTAGTAAACCGCCAGAAAAGAGCAGTTCTACCCCCGCTTGATAGAATTCCACTTGACGACCGTGATAACCGGCGCTAGGGCGACGAAAAACGTTAGCCCGATAACAGAGACGTTGGGGATAGGACTCCCCACTCATGCGGGTGACGGCACTACGGGCAATGGAAGCGGTTAATTCGGGGCGTAATCCCGATAGTCCTTGACTATCCCCGTGCAGTTGGATCACGGCGCTGGGATCGATCGCACCGCCTGCGGTGAGGGTATCGAGCCATTCAATGGTGGAGGTGACGATCCTTTGATAGCCCCAACGCTGAAAGACAGACTGAAGGCGATCGTTAATCCAGCCTTTTTGGGTAACTTCTAGGGGTAATAAATCCCTTGTCCCCGCCGGGGGTTGATGAATCATGGGAGTTTGCTAATCAAAATCGGTGGCACTGGTAGTCCTATTTATTCTTTTTACCACCAAATAGAGACCAAAAACCGCCCTTGCGCTCCCCTTCCTTTTTTTGTCCCTTCTGATCTTGCCTTTCAGTGTTAGGATTAACCACTTTATCTAGTTCCCGTTTGCACCTAATCACCGTCGCATCTTTGGGGCTGGCTTTCCATGCCCGATTGATATGAACCCGGGCCATGGAGAGTTGATTTTGTTGCAGGTAGGCCAAACCGAGCAGGGCGTGACAGATGCTATTATCCGGTTCTTGCCGCAGGGCATCGCGCAATTCTCGCACAGCTTGGGCGGGATTATTTTGGTCAAGAGAGGCTTGAGCGCGGCGAATATAAGCTTCTAGGGGCGATTCGTTGGCTTTAGCCTGGGCTGCCGTGGTGGCAGCAGCTGCCCCTAACTCGGACTGGTTAGAATTGCCCTGGGAGATAAAGACTTTCGGGGTGGCTTTCTTGTTGCCCCGACCTTCGGTTAAGATCAGATAAACCAGATTGAGTTCACTGAGTTGGGCGATTTTCTCATAGGCATTTTCTAGGGCGGTATATTGATCGATCGCCAAAGATTGCAGGATTTTTTGATAGGCTAATTGATAGTTAGCACTAGATTGGGCTAGTTTTCTAGCCGGTTCGCTATTGATGGTGATTTTACTCAAATCTCTCGCCATTGCCTTGCCCATTTGTGCTAAAACCAGCCGGAATTCTTCCCGAGATAGGTCGCGGCCCAGATGTTCGTGGGCCGGGTTAACTAATTTTGCCAGTAACTGATTAGCCTGTTCCCTGGCGGCGGGGGTGTGAATGCGACAGGTATCGGGATGGAGTTTATAGGCGATTTTTAAGTAACGCTCGCGAATCTCCTCCTGTTCGGCATCGATCGAGACTCCTAAAATAGCGAAGTGATCGATTAAATCAAATTGAAATAAACCCCTGGAAATTGGAAAAGGCATACGGAAGATCTTATCTCCAATCAAAATGATAATCGCAATCAATGTTAAAATAATTAAAACTGAAAGCTCCAAGAAGCCGCTTTTTGCAGAGCTTGGCTTAAGGGGGTGTGAATCTGTCCATTAGTGGCTAGGATTCGCCCCGTTTCTATCAGAAAAGGACTTTCATCGTAGGCGGTAATTTTACCCCCAGCTTCTTCGATCAGAATAACTCCCGCGGCCAGATCCCAGGGATTAATCCCTCGTTCCCAATAACCATCTAAGCGCCCACAGGCCACATCGGTTAAGTCTTTGGCGGCAGACCCGCTGCGGCGTACCCCTTGGGTCAGATGGGTCAGATAACAGAATTCGGCATAATTATTATCGGGGGTTTGACAGCGATCATAGGCAAAGCCCGTCACCAGTAAACTTTTTTCTAGTTCACTCGTCCGGGAGACATGGATGGCACGACGGTTCAGGGTGGCCCCCAAACCCCTGGCAGCCCGAAATAGTTCCTTTCTAAAGGGATTATAGATGACTCCCACTGCTGCTTTCCCTGCGATCAGTAGTCCGATGGAGACGACGGCTACGGGATAACCATGGGCATAGTTGGTGGTTCCATCGAGAGGATCGATCGCCCAGAGATACTCGCTATCGGTCCTTTGCAGTTTTCCCGATTCTTCCGCTAAAATCCCATGTTCGGGAAAGTGACGGCCAATAATTTTGAGAATTTCTGTTTCTGCTCGACGATCTATTTCCGTCACTAAATCGCCCGATCGCCCTTTCTCTTCTATTTTCTCGATTTTACCCCAATTATCCTCGATAATTGTTCCTGCCGCTAGGGCGGCTTCACTGGCAATGTCTAGGTATTTTTCTAATTGGCTGCTAGTATCTGGCACGATTAATCCCGAATCTATTCTTCATCTAAGGGTAAACCAAAACGCACTTTCCCACGGGCAAAAAAGCGACCGAATTGCAATTCATAGACTTCATCTTCGTCTTGGGTGGCTACTTCCATATCGCTACGGGCATAACTGACACAAAGTAAAGCATAACCTCTGGCTTTTAATTCCGGCGATAGTCCAATCGCTTCTGGTTGATCGATATCTCCCGATAATACCCTGACCGCGCAGCTGGTACAAGCTCCATTGCGACAGGAAAAGGGTAATTGATGACCCTGTTTTTCCAGACTGTGCAGTATATATTTATCCTCTGGAACGGTGGTGACAAATTTTTCGCCCGTCTGACGATTGTGAACGGTGATTTGATAATATTTAGTCATAGTTTAGTTAGTCGTAAATTATAGATGCAATTCTAGGTAGTTCTGGCTCTTCGTTACTTGCTATGGTTCGATAGGGGGGCATAAATCGACTCAATCCTTATCTGGCAAGAGATTTAATTGATTAGTTCGCTCTAGAGCGAAAACAGTTGACAAAAATAGCAGCAATGTCTGTCTCTATAAGCTGACAGGGGGACAAGCAGGCTGAAAAGCTTATGTAGCATGGAATACAGATACAGACTCAAAAAAAAGATAAGTCATATATAGTAAATATAACCTAGATAACGAAAATGATAAGTGAACTATACCAGAAAGTCTTAGAGAATGAACTGGGGCGAGCCAGATATCTACTGTTGTTAGTGATAGTTGGAACCTTGCAAATACTAAAGCAAGCCAAGTTAGAGATATTAGCAGAAGCACTACCAATACCAATCCTGTTTGAGAGTCGGAGAAAAAAACTAAAAAGATTTTTAAAGCTGGAAATTCTGAATATTGAAAAAATCTGGTTTGTCTGCCTAAAAGAGATGTTAAAACAGCAGGAGAGATTCACAATAAAAGGATTAGTATATATTGCCATAGACCGGACGAGTTGGGGAGCAATAAATATCTTGATGGTGAGTCTAATTTATGACAAGAGAGCCATACCAATCTATTGGGAGATATTAGATAAAAAAGGAAGTAGTAACCTCGAAGAACAGCAGCGAGTATTGGGGAAAATATTGACGGTGCTATCAGGTCATAAAATAGTGGTGTTAGGAGATAGAGAATTTTGCTCGGTCAGTCTTGGAAAGTGGCTTCAGAAGGAGAGTTTGTACTTTTGTTTAAGACAAAAACAAAGTACAAATGTGAAGAAAAAAGAAGGAATTTATCAAGAAATGAGAGCCTTAGGTTTAAGTCGAGGAACTAAACTATTTTTGAATGATGTCAATGTTACAAAAGAGCAGGGGTTTGGAGAGTTTAACTTTAACTTAGCTGGTAAGTGGAAAAAAACCTATCGGGGTTTTAAAACAAAAGAACCTTGGTATATTCTGACTAACTTTGGAGATTTAGAGACGGCAATAATTGCCTATCAAAAAAGATTTGATATTGAGGAGATGTTTCGAGATTTTAAGTCGGGAGGCTATAGCTTAGAAGGTTCTCAATTAGCACCGCAATACCTATCAAAGCTGATAATTGTTATAGCTATCGCCTATACAAGTGCCACACTACAAGGTAAAAAAATTAAGGATATGGGAATCCAAAAATATGTCACAAGACCTGAAAAAAGATATAAAGGTCAACGCAGACACAGCAGTTTTTATGTGGGTCAACATCTCTATCATTGGCTCCAGCTACATCAAATGTTCCAAAAAAATATAGAAGAGCTAA
>NZ_JBHFLL010000037.1:0-7544 GCF_041928595.1 Microcystis sp. BLCC-F209 | reverse complement strand
AGAACAGGGTTTAGAACAGGGTTTAGAACAGGGTTTAGAACAGGGTTTAGAACAGGGTTTAGCAAGAGAAAGAAATCTAATTATTCGTCTGATTAAACGTAAGCTAGGAGCTATTGATGTGGCTCTAGAGAGTCGGATTATCACCTTGAACATTGATGATCTGGAACGACTGGGGGAAGCTTTATTTGATTTTTTGACAGGGGAGGATTTAACTAATTGGTTAAAGGCTTTAGATGCTTAGTATTTTTCTCTTAAACTTCACAGAAGGCTATTGATTTTTATGGGTATAACTTTTGAAAATGCTATCCAACAAACTCAAGATTTACTAAGTAAAATTGAGTTTTTAGATACCGATACAATCACTGAAAAACTTACCAATCTAGTCTCAACAGAAAATGGAGCTAGAGGATTTTTTGTTACTTACTTAACCAGCGATTTATCCTATAGGGAATATCCTAGTTTAGAAGTAATCACTGCTTTAAAAACTTCTCCGACATTGGTAAATGAATTATTAGTTAAAAATCTGGCTATGTCCACGGCAATGGTCATCTATCATCGCCGTCAAGGAGACGAAGAAAACGCTCGAGGTTCCGAGAAAGTCCAAGAAAAAACTGGTCAACTAATTAAGCAGTTATTATCGCCAGCCTTGGGGGAAAAATTACAACAACTAGCCACCAGTTTAAACAGCGGACAAGGAGAATATCAAGTCTTTCTAGAACGCTGGGGATATGACGATTGCCAACGTCAGGCGATCGCAGAAATCATTCAACCTTTTCTTCAGTAACTAGCTGATCTTTTCCCACAGCTTTGGACAGAAAGAGGGACTGATCGTCCCGGTCAATTAACTATTTTACCTCTTGTTTAGTGCTAAAATAGTCTGTTTAAGCAAATCCCTAGCAAAGGCGTTAGCCTAGGAGGGTTTTGGCATAGCCGCAACAAAATCAAGGCATTTAACCACTGTACTGGTATTTCTGAGTCAACTTCCGGGAGGTAAAACCCCAAGCCGATGATGGGATTTGAACCCACGACCAATTGATTACGAATCAACTACTCTACCACTGAGCTACATCGGCACATTGCCAGTTTCCGATTATATCACGGAGAATAGATACACAGCTAGAAAAATTTTTTTATGAGCAAATCCCCTCGACTCGATCCCCAAAAATACGCCCGCTTGAAAGCGGAGGCGGCCAATCCCTACCGAGGACTGCGGCAGTTTATCTATCTCGGTTTAGGTGCTTCTGGTTTTATTGGTGCGGTGGTTTTTCTGGCCCAATTAGCGGCAGCAAGGGACGTAGCCACCGCCTTACCCAATTTTGCCCTACAAATCGGGGTGGTGGCCCTGATGATTTGGTTATTTCGTCGGGAAAAAAAAGCTGGCGGTTGAGGTAGTAGCGGCTGATAGCCAAAACGGTCTCTTTCCCCGGAGAATAAAAGTTAACATTAACTCCAATATTTCTGTGTTATGATCGGAGGGAGAGTCAAGATTGGTGTTCAAGTTCGTTTTCAGTATTAATTCGGTAAGTCTTTTACTTTAGTATTGTTCGGCTTCTCCCTGAATTTTGTGTCTCCACACCGTTTCGAGTATTGATCGAGGATTCAAGTATTATGTCTATTTTTGTTGGTAATCTCTCTTACGAGATTTCCCAAGAGGATCTAACCGACGTCTTTGCGGAGTACGGTACGGTTCAAAGGGTTCATATTCCCGTGGATCGCGAGACGGGCCGCAAACGCGGTTTCGCCTTCGTGGAAATGGAAAATAAAGCCCAGGAAACCGCCGCAATTGAGGCACTGGATGGTGCTGACTGGATGGGGCGATCAATTAAAGTTAACGAGGCCCGCGAGCGGGAAGCGCGCGCGCCCTTCAGTGGTGGTGGTGGTGACAGAAAAAAACGCTATTAAGCTTTTTTTGTGAATAATTGTCGGGGGTGGACAGGGTTCACCCTTTTTTTGTCGGCAATTGCGATCACCGTTCCCCTCAAAACCAATAGAAATCTAAATGTCTGGGTCTCTCTCAAAGCTAACAAGTAAACTATAAAGGATATCGTCATCAGAATCTGAGCGGCGATCGACTCCCGAATATATGGACAAGAAAAACCCATGGAGACAACCTATACTCTAGCTGATGGGCTTGAAGCACTTCAATGCCCCACTTTAGTCGAAGACGATCGCACGGGCATGAGTCCCGAAACCCTAAAACGGGCTTTTCTGGACAATCTATTTTATTTGCAAGGGGTTAACCGCAGCAATGCCAGTCCCTACAATTACTATGTCGCCCTTGCCTACACCGTTCGCGATCGTCTCCTGCGTCGTTTTCTGAAATCCACCGACACCTACAAACAAGAAAAAGTTAAACTCGTCTGCTATTTCTCCGCCGAATTTCTCATGGGGCGGTATTTAGGTAATAATCTCGCTAATTTGGGTATTTACGACCTAATCAAAGAGACGATCGAGGAATTAGGTCTTGATTTTGAGGAAATTATCGAACAGGAACCGGATCCCGGCCTCGGAAACGGCGGTTTAGGGCGTTTAGCGGCCTGTTTCCTCGATTCCCTCGCTTCCCTAGAAATTCCCGCCATCGGTTACGGTATCCGCTACGAATTTGGCATTTTCCATCAAATCATCCAAGACGGTTGGCAGGTGGAAATCCCCGATAACTGGCTACGCTTCGGCAATCCTTGGGAACTACCCCGTCCCGATGAAAGTGTGGAAGTAAAACTGGGGGGCCGGACGGAAATCTATCACGATGATAAGGGACAGGAACGGGTACAATGGCTGCCGGAACGTCGGGTTTTAGCCATTCCCCACGATACCCCGGTCCCGGGGTACAAAACCAACACGGTTAATGCCTTGCGTCTCTGGAAAGCAGAAGCGAGTGAATCCTTTAATTTTGAAGCTTTTAACGCTGGGTTATACGATCAATCCGTGGCCGAAAAAATGGACGCGGAAACCATTTCTAAAGTCCTTTATCCCAACGATAACACCCCCGCCGGTCGCGAATTACGTCTCGCCCAACAATACTTTTTTGTGGCCGCTTCCCTGCAGGATTTAATTCGCATTCACCTAAAAAACCACAAAAATCTGCAAAACTTCCACGAAACGGCCGCTATTCAACTGAACGACACTCACCCCGCCATTGCCATCGCTGAGTTAATGCGTTTGTTAGTGGATGAAAACGGCTTAGAATGGTCAAAAGCTTGGACAATTACCCAAAAAACCTTCGCTTATACCAATCATACCCTCTTGCCAGAAGCCCTAGAACGTTGGTCGGCGGATCTGATCGGGAAATTGCTGCCCCGACATCTAGAAATTATCTATCTGATCAATCACTTTTTCCTCGACGATGTGCGGACTTGGTTTCCCGATAACGAGGAATTATTGGGCAAATTGTCGATAGTTGAAGAAGCTGGTTGGGGTAATAAACAAATTCGCATGGCTAATTTAGCCTGTGTGGGTAGTCACTCGATTAATGGAGTCGCCGCTTTACACACGGAGTTGCTGCAAAAAGACACCCTGAAAGAGTTTGCCATGCTCTGGCCGGAAAAATTCTACAATAAAACCAATGGTGTCACCCCGCGCCGCTGGATTTTATTGAGCAATCCCCAATTATCGGCACTATTTACCGAAAAAATCGGCGATGATTGGTTAAAAGACCTGAAGGAATTGCGAAAACTGGAACAATACCTTGATGATCCCGCATTTCGTCAGCGTTGGTATGAAATTAAACAGGCGAATAAGGCTGATTTAGCGGCTTATATGCTGAAAACCCGCAATATCGAGGTGGATGTTAATTCGATTTTCGATGTACAGGTAAAACGGATTCACGAATACAAACGCCAACATCTGGCAGTTCTGCACATTATCGCCCTTTACAATCGCATTAAACAGAACCCTCAGATCGATATTGTGCCGCGCACTTTTATCTTTGGTGGTAAGGCAGCCCCCGGCTACTTTATGGCGAAGTTAATTATTAAGTTAACTAATGCTGTGGCTGAAATTGTGAATAAGGATCCTGATGTCAGAGGTCGTTTAAAAGTGGTTTTCCTGCCTAACTTTAACGTTTCTTTGGGTCAGCGCATCTATCCGGCGGCGGATCTTTCCGAACAAATTTCCACGGCGGGTAAGGAAGCTTCTGGAACCGGTAACATGAAGTTTGCCATGAATGGCTCCCTCACCATCGGGACTCTGGACGGTGCTAATATCGAAATTCGCGAGGAAGCAGGGGCAGAAAATTTCTTCCTTTTTGGCTTGACAGCAGAAGAAGTTTATGCTAAGAAAGCCCACGGTTATGAACCGATGAGCTATTACAAAAATAATCGCGAATTGAAGGGAGTGATCGATCGAATCAAGAGTGGTTATTTTAGCCATGGTGACACGCAATTATTCAGACCGATCGTCGATTCTCTCCTCTACGATGACCAGTATATGCTTTTAGCTGATTATCAATCCTACGCTGATTGTCAAGAACAGGTAAGTGAAGCTTATCGCGATCGGGACAAGTGGACGCGGATGTCGATTCTCAACTCGGTTCGTATGGCCAAATTCTCTAGCGATCGCACGATCAGGGAATATTGTCAAGAGATTTGGAAAGTTAATCCGGTCAAGATTAGTTTAGAGGATTAAAAAACTCGGTCAAGTTCGGGTTTAGTCCTTGACTAGCCCGAATTCGGCTCTTCTCGACTTTGTGTGATAATTTTTGCTTATGGAGTCGTGAAATGCTTATCGAGCAAGACTTTTAGGGCTATTTCGCGGATATTCTATCAGTATAGACCTCGTTTCCACACAGAAACCAGAAGAGCCCGAATTCTAGAACCGTCGCCCCAAAAATGCTTTGTGAAAACGATGAAATTTATTATTCTTTGCTATCCAAAAACTCGGTCAACACTTTTGCGTTTTAGGGAGGAGGAAAAATACAAATGTCGGTGATAATTGAACAAAACCTAGGGGAAATTTTAGCCCAAATTAATCACAAATTAGAGAATTTACAAAAAGATGTTACAGACATCAAAATTGAGTTAACAGAAGCTAAGGGGGAAAGACAGGTATTAAAGGTGGAGATTAATTCCCTCCGAGGAGAGATCAATGCGGTTAAGGAAGATGTTAAGGCAATTAAAGGTTCACAACAGGCTCAAATTTGGACATTAATTGGTATTTTAATTACGGCGGTAGGAGGGTTTTTAGTGGCAGTGGGTAGGTTTGTTATTTCGGGTAATCCTTAATTGCCACCCCGATTCCGCAACCTAAGTGTCAGAACGTCTCATTCCAAATCCTGTTATAATAAAACCAGTAAAGACGAGGATATAAAATGCCCAAAAAAGCTTACTTAGCCGAACATCTAAGTTCAGAGGAACTGAAAGATAGATACAGAAGCAGTCAAGACTCAGTGGAAACAAGAAGATGGCAGTTATTGGCTCAAATATCGTTAGGATAGACAGTCAAAAATGCCCCAGTAGCTCTGGGGTTAGATTATCAATATAGTTTGAGAATTCTCAAAAGCTCTAATGAATTAGGAGAAGAAGACGTTAAAAATCTCAAGTTTTTGAGCAACTTTACTACCCATAATATAACACCACCTTCCCAACTGATAACCGATAATTCTTGAGTAACGCACAGAAAACGGGTTTCTCCGAGAAACCCGTTTTCTACTCATGCAAACGACAAAAGGGGAATAAATAATCAGTCTTTAATAACCAGATTTAGTATAGAATTTAACATTAACGCCATTTTCTCAAAAAAATCGACCCGCCTAAGGGCGGGAAAAAAAAGGAAAAAGAAAAAATAGGGAATGAGGGTAAAAAGGGAAAAAAAGGGAAAAAGGGTTACAGAGTTCTCCCGAATACGCAGACTACCCGAAAACCGACATTGTAGTAGCGGCTGACGCGGCGGACGTCGTAGTAGCGAAACGCGGAACGGCAGACATAAGGATTGAGGCCCCAAGAACCGCCCCGCAGATGAGAACGATTATCATCCCCATTTTCTATCCAAGCACTGCCATCCGTCGGCGCACCATCATAATTATCATGCCAAGTATCGGCGCACGATTCCCAGACATTGCCGTGCATATCGTACAGTCCGAAGGCATTGGGGGGAAATTGTCCCACGGGAGTCGTTTGTTGTCGATATTCTCCTTTGTATTCATCGGCGTAGGTTTCCCTGGACCTGTAGTTGGCCAATTCCCCGGTAATGGTTTCCCCAAAGTAAAACGGGGTGGTAGTTCCAGCACGACAAGCGTATTCCCATTCCGCTTCACTCGGTAGTCGGTATTCCTGTTTTGTTTCCCTTGATAGTCGTTTACAGAATTCCGTTGCTTGATACCAGTTGACACTTTCTACGGGTAGCTCATCCCCTTTGAAGTTAGAAGGGTTTGTCTCTAGGTCGATGTCTATTTTAGCGGTTGCGGCGATCGCTCTCCACTGTTCCTGGGTGATGGGATAACGTCCCATGTAGAAAGAAGAAACGGTTACTCGATGTTGAGGTCTTTCCCATCTAAATCCGTCCCAGTTAAATTTTTTCACCAGTCTTTCGATTTCCTCGTCTTCCGTTCCCATCGTGAATGTGCCACCGGGGATGGCAACCATTTCTAAGGTGATGCCGTTGCCCAAATCTTGGGCGAAATATTGGGACTGCTTCGACTCTTTTTTGATTTGCTCACCCTTCGCATTTACTCCCACGATCTCAAAGTTAAATACTGATAACAGTTGTTTTGGCTCTTCTGGAACGATTACCGATTGTTTTGGCTCTTTTGGAACGATTACCGATTGTTTTAGCTCTTCTGGTTCAAGCTTGAACTGATAGGTAATTGCTCTTTCTAGTTGCTCAAATCCGTTTTCTTTCCAATAATCAAGCCGGTGAATATCTCGCAGATTCAAGCCAACTTCTGCACTTCGCAGATCAGGAATTTCGCATTCTTCTAACCTCATAGGAATAAAAAAAATTGTCCCCGGTAGCATCTGTCCCAAGGTATCAAGTGCAATCCTCAACTCCCGTTGGATGTATCCCTGTTTAGCCGATTTCGCTGACAGACAGGCCAGAAAAATCTGACTAGCTTTAATCGCTTTCGGAATTTCATCTCGCCAAATTTGACCCGGAATCAGGTCTTCTTCATCCAACCAAGGTTTATACCCCGCTTGCTTGAGGCGGTTATACAGTGCCAAAACTGCTGGTTTATCCTCACTAGCGTGAGCTAGGAAAATTTGGATCTCTGACTTCTTCTTCACTTTGGTTTCTACCAGTGTAGTCGCTACTGATTTACTAGGTAACTTAGCAGATTCTAGGGGTTAGAGGTTTGGTCTGGTGAGGAACTAGGGGAATTCCGATAGAGATTTGTGGTTTGCCCATAATAAGCACATTTTTTCCGCCGCCATGCTACCAAATCCATAGCCAAGTATCAACCTTCCAGTTATTTGGCTCTTCTAGGTTCTGTGTGATCAGTTTAACTTACAATATGATCGATCAATCTTTGTGTCCTTTGTGTCTTTGTGGTTCGTTCCACTCACTCGCCAGCAGGACTGTATCCTAGAATACATTTTACCCACCAAACCTGG
>NZ_JBHFLL010000036.1:0-19096 GCF_041928595.1 Microcystis sp. BLCC-F209 | reverse complement strand
CACATCTTTCTTAACATTTCAAACCTTTGTAGCACAAGGCTTTCAAGACTCGGTTAACAATCTGTAATATTCCTTGTTGACACCCTTACTGACAAAGAAAAAACTGAAATCAAGTCAGGATAAGGGTTGGAGTGCTTACTGCAAAAATTGTTAAGAAAGATCCCTATAAGGGATAGCTTGATAAGGGGGGTGTCTGATAATTTTTAACGCCTACCTACTTATCCCTGAAATTCCGTCAAAATCCCATAGATAGCCCAGATAGCCATGGCGCGTAAATAATGACAAGCGCGAAAAGTTCCCACCGATGTAATCGCTTCCGGGGTGCGAAATTGTAGGCCATTTTCATAAACTTGTCGCACCACTGCTTCCGTAATTTGCCATCCCTGCTTTTCCATTCCCATTTGTAGTAAAAAAGCCACCAACCCAAAATTAATTCCTACCCAAACCTCCAAGGGATGAGTTGCCTGGGGATTTTCGGGAGTACCATCGGGTTTTAACCCATTTGCCGCCCCAAATTTTCCCCCATGAAACTTGAGAAAACAAGCCTGATAAATCTTACCTAAAGCTGATTGCGTGTATTGATTTTCTACCACATCCGGTAAACCCAATAAACGGGCATAAAATTGACCGCATAATTGGTCAGTCATCACCACATCGGAACCACTACCACTATCTAAATTATAATATTCTCCATTCCAGAGAGTCTGATGATAAATAGCGCGAGATTGCTGTAACCAACTGGCAAAAATTGCCGTATCTTCTCCAAGAATTGCCCCAATTTTAATCGTTGCTTCTAGAGCCGCTATCCACAAACCACCGCAATAGGCACTAATTCCCTGTAAACGCCAATCATCAAAAGTTTGGTCTGGCGCGCCGGAATTTTCGGGAATCCCATCGTTATCAAGGTCAAAAGTTTTTAAATATTGCAAAGTCAGGACAATTGACGGCCAACATTCCCGCAGAAAATCTTCATCTTTAGCCCCCGTTAATAAATAATCCCGATAGACTAATAAAACAAAATCACTGCCTAAATCTTTCCAGAGATTACAATCTTGATAACTGGTGTAATTGCTCTTTTGCCAAGGGTGTTCATTGGGGGCGCCTAAATCGTGGGGAGTGGCATTTTTAGCCTTACGAATGGCACTAGCTTGGTTATAACCGATAATTCGAGGAGTGTCGTCACTGCTGGGAATTGCCCTGGCAAAAGCTTCCATGACGGCCTTTTCTAAGCGCGGCCATAACATCAATAACCCAAAGGAACCATAGAGACGCACATCAAGACTTTCATACCAACGATAATCAATACATTCTAACACTCCGAATTGACCGATCGGATCCTGTTCCGTGGCGGCCGTCCAGAGAGTGCCGCCGTCAGTTAGGAGGTATAATTCGTTAAATAAAGCCATTTTAAACCAATCGGCCAGATCGCTGCGTTCTAGGATCGGTTTTTGCCAGTTAATAATATTTTCTCGCCATGTATCGCCGTGTTTTAAAGCCGTGCGTACCATCGCCCAAGCATTTTGACCATTGCGACCGAAAAAGTCCGTATAACGACGATAATAGTTAATTCCTTGGGCAAATTCGGTGACTGGTAAATCCCAAGCTAAAATAAAAGGAATTTTGCGAGTTTTCCCCGGACGAATGGTAAAACGAATCGCCATAGCCGTGGCCGTTTGTTCCCCTTTTTGGGCGGGGGTTTCGTCCTCAATATCCGGTAAAGAGCCATTCATGGCGAAATAGTCCCAAACTTCGCCCCCATCGCCGGCAGGGTTCCATTTACCCCGATAAAATACCTCTAGACTCGGATTAGTGATAGTGGCAATCGCCATCTGTCCATCCCCTTCCCCGGGGTTTTCGTAATCCCGACGCATTAGACAGCCAACGCGGAAATTATCGACAATCCATTGATTATAATTACCCTCACTTTCCCCCCATTTTGATTGATATTCATAGACGGGACTACCATCATCTCTCACTTTAACCACTGGGGATTTAATCGCGTTAGTAAACCAACCGATTGTATTTTGCCAAGTCAGCATAATACTAATAGTAATCGGTTTATCGGTGGGATTATGCGCCGTCCATTCAAATAGGGCAATAGGATAACTACTTTCTTGATAATTATGCGCCCAAACCGGTGAGAATTGTTCGCAAATTAATTGAGTCTGAAAAACATCTTTGTACTCGTACCAACTGCGGGGATAAAGGGCAGAATATGTTCCCTTTTCGGCTGGATACCACGACCAGCGCGATAACGTTCCATCCGTCGGGCTTTCCGTCGCCATAGCGTAGGCTTGGGCGCTTCCGTCTTCTGTTTGTTCAAAAATGCTAAATTGACAGGCCGCAAGGCTATTAAAACTGTGTTCACCGCCGTCCAGATGCCAGAGGTTAAAGTCACCTTTGGGGGAACGTCCGATGCAACCGGCCCCAAATCCCCCCAGAGGCATCCCATGCCAAGGACCATCATCTAAATTGCTGGCGTAACGGACGCTGTAGGGTTTTTCCCAACCTTTGCCCAGAGGACGTTTCCAAGCAGCGGCGGGAATTTCTGGAAGGGAGACGAGATTAAGCATAGATTTAAGTGGGAATTATGAATTATGAATTATGAATTAGGAATTGGGGATAAGGGAGAGGGGATAAGGGAGAGGGGATAAGGGATAAGGGAGATGGGAGAGGGGATAAGGGAGAGGGGAAAGGGGAAAAGAGAGAATAAATAAAAATAATATCCTGAATTCAGACTCTACCGAACCTGTCATGTAAAACTATCAACAACTCGTGCTTGTAAAGCTTGTATACTAAGGCTTTGAGTTTTTGTTAGATTGATATTTAAGTAGGTGGGTGGAATTAAATATAAAATGAACGTAGGTTGGGTTGAAGCATGAAACCCAACGCCCGCATGGGTTACGCTACCGCTAACCCATCCTACAAATAATTGTGCCTACCTACTTATCAACTTTAGAGCATTGCTGGGCAGAGAGGGAGCTTAAGGAATTTTCTACAGTGTAAGTTCGGAAACCATAATTTCATAATTCATAATTCATAATTCATAATTCTGACTCCACCAAGAAACTTTTTCAGTAAACCCTAATTATTCGCTAAAGAGATAATTGCTGCGATCGCTGACAGGCCAATCTTGATTTTCTCCACCGATAATTAAACGTTTAATATCGACAAAATCCTTACTTAATTGGGTCAAGGCATTGATTAAAATATCCAAAGCAATAAGATCGCTAGTACCAAGGTCAAACCAACAACGTCCCCAAGTACCTAAGTATTCAAAATCGGTCATATTGTGCATCGGTGACATAAAGGCATTTTCGGCCATATCTGGATCGTATTCCATATAACTAATATCGACTCCTACCTCTTGTACCTGTAGGTTTTCGGCATTGAAAGCCCCTAATTTACCCAAATAAAACCAAGAGGCAAAAACTTCTTCTACATATTGCTGTTCTATATTCGAGGGAACCGTCGAAAATTCCAGCCAAAACCAGACATCAAAAGGATTAAATTCGCGAAATTGCACTTCCATTTTTTTTATAGGAGACAGGAGTAGTCACTGATAACTGATAACTGATAACTGATAACTGATTACTGATTACTATGCTGTAATTTCCAGAGAAAACTAGCGAGGAGATTGGTGATAACATGAGCGAGGATCGGGATTAATAAATTACCGGTGATGATGACGGTATAACCGAGGGCAAAACCGACAACAGTTGCCCAGATAACATAAGGCCATTGTTGGGAACCGCTAAAATGGAGGATGCCAAAAATCAGACTAGAAACGGTTAAACCAAAGATATTTAAGCCCAAAGCTGGCAAAATCACCCCGCGAAATAATAATTCTTCACTTAACCCCGGCAGTAATCCAATCCAAATTAAATCGGGCCATGCTAAAGGTTTAATGACTAATTCTAAGTAAGAGTTAGCACTATGGCGATAACTAGACCAAAAACGATAGAGAAGCCCACTAATTCCACTAATTGCCCCCGCTAAGGCTAATCCGAACAGGAAATCCGGGAGAGTCCAGCGAATGGCGGGAATAGCGATCGCACCGAAATATTGCCAAACTTTGGCGACTACCAGCAGGATAATCGCCGTTACCGCCATAATGGTGAGGACTTGTGTGCGTGTCAGGGGATCAAATTCGGAATTAGGGGAATTAGTCACGGATTCTCGGATAAACAGCGTAAAGAGTTTAAATTAGGGCGAAGAGATGCGAGGCTAACCCCTGCCCGTTGACAAACGATCGCACCGATCGCCTCTGTATATGAGTGTACCCTAATTGCTTTCACCCCTAGAGGTTCCGGGGCCACCTTCATTCTTGTACTATTTTCCTCGACAGCAATCAGTACAGTTTTTTCTTGACAAAAACTTAGAACTGTGCTACAGCCGCAGGCACTGGCGGGAACGATCAGCGCGTCCACCTCCCGGCTCCAAATAGCATCGGGACTGGGCTGCTTGACCAATTGGGGGGCGCGACTTAAACCCACCAAAACGCAGGGTAAAAAAGTATAACCGATTTCTTCGGCTGCGGCCTTGGGGGAAAGTTGCGGATCGAGAGGCAGCGGACTTAAAGCGGGAGCGTGGGCCGCCGGTATTTGGAATTGTCGGACCACCAGATGGGAAATCACCGCTTCGGCCCCGGCAAGGGGATCCACCCCCTGACCATGGCGATAATTAGCCAGGGCAATGCTATCGGGATCGTCGGGAAAACGGGCAACAATGGCGATCGCTTCCGCTCGGCCTTGCTTAATCAGTTTTTCTGCTCCCCGCAGCAAGCTGTCGGGATTGCCAATTGTTCCCCAACTGGCCCCGGAGGCTGCCTCTCGCAACTGCACATTTAAGGGGGCATCGGTGACAAGGTAATCGGTGAGATCTAAGCCTAGGGTGGCCCGGACAGCATCGGCAGCCTGAAGGTGTCTTTGCAAGAGGTCAAATTCAATGGCGCGATCAAATAGTAACCCGATGCGATTTTGATGGACGGGACTTAATCCCCAATCCCCCCGGGCAAAACGATCTAAAGCGTAACCCTCCACATAATAGGTGTTGCCTAGGGGCCAGTACAGTTGTGCGCCGTTGAGGACATTGGGATGGGTAATTAGGCGATCGCAAACTTGAGCGGTCGCTCTGGCCACGGGAATGCCATCCCCAGCATAACCGCCAATCGCAGCCCCGATGCCGGTGGGAATAATTAGTACGGCGGTATAGGGACGGGAATTCACGAGGCAGTGGTGACAATCGCTTCGACTTTGACTTGATTATTCTCGGTATCCACTTCTGTGATTGCCCAACGCAAGGGTTCACCGCGTTTGGCTAATTCTTTTTCGATTTCTTGCTCCAGTTGTTGCGGGGTTTCCTGTAGGTCGATTTCGGCACTAATAAAGTGAGTGGTCATGGGGATTGTCTGGGATAGTTATCCCCTCAGTTTATCAAGATTTTGCCCTCTTGCGCTGGTTTATCGGCTCTCTGGGTCAGGAACCACAAAGACACGAAGAACACAAAGATCGATCGCTGATATGTAAGTTAAACTGGTCGCAACGCGCTCGCTACGCGAGATCACACAAAGAATAGGAGAGCCAGATCCGTTCTCGTACTATGATTAATAGTAGGCTTTCCCCTAGAGATTATGATCGCAGTTCCCAACTACATCAGTCCCCAAGAATATCTCGCTATCGAGCGCCAGAGTCAGATCCGTCATGAATACCGACGTGGTTTGGTTTATGCGATGGCCGGCGGTACAGATAATCATGGTCGCATCGCCTTCAATTTTCTCAAAGTCATTGACGAACATTTCGGCGACTCTACAGACTGTCGGTTTCACTCGGGTAATGTCAAGGTTAACTATCAAGATCAGTTTTATTACTATCCCGATGCTTTTGTTACCTGCGATCCGCGCGATCGCCAAGATCGTTATCTGAAACGCTATCCGAAACTAATTGCGGAAGTGCTTTCCCCCAGTACGGCCGCTTTTGACAAGGGCGAAAAATTCCAAGATTATCAACAGATAGAAACTTTAGAAGAATATGTATTAATTTCCCAAGAAATCCAGCGCGTGGAATGCCGTCGTCGTAATTCTCTGGGGATATGGGAAACGACTATTTACGAGACAGGCGATCGCGTGATCCTGTCAAGTATTAACCTAGATTTAGCCATCGCCGATCTCTACCGGGGAATAGATTAAAATGTGAACTACTCTCAAGGGAGTTGAGAGCTTGCTGCTTCCATGGGAATGGATAGACAGCCTTTAGTTTACTTGTACTAACTAGCTCGGCAATTTTCCAGCCATTCTTCTAAATCTTGTAGTGACTGAAAATCTAACAAAGCTTCTCCCAAGTTTTCTAACTGTTCTAGGTCAAGACTGCGGATATTGGGCAATAATTCGGGAGAAATGTCCCCTACACGCCGATTTAATTGACGTAAAACTAGGTTAGCTTCTCCCTCTTGTCGTCCCTCTTGTAAACCCTCGGACCAGATTTCTTGATAGATAACTGATTCTTTCATGATGTCTTTCCTCAATAATCGTTGGATGATGTCTTTCTTTAATACTAACCCGGCTAGAATAGCGGTAGATGCAGCCAGATTACTTTGTTCTCGACTATCGCTGATTTGCTCGATTTCTTGGGCAATTTGCCGCAGTAAGTTTTCTTGTTTCTCCGCTTGAGCGAGTATGGCAAAGGGAAACAGTCCGGGGGCCTTTAATAGGGGTTCCGAGGGTTGTTCCCAAAGTCTAATCACTTCAAATTGATGAGAGGTTTTCCCTTGTTTATAATCATTCTGTCGGACTTTGGGGGAATCACTTTTCCTTAGATAAATAACCACTTGATGGATAGGTTTACGCGGATAGCGTCGATAGAGTCTGGTGGCATAATCTAGCATTCTATAGGGAATATCTTCTTTAGGGTCGGTTTGGAACTCGATATGTAAGATTAATTCTTCCGACTCCAAAAAGATTAAAGTATCGGCTCTAATTGGCTCTAGGGATAATTCCGAGGGTTTAATTTCTGTTAATTCTAAGGGTTTACCCAGTAACCAAGTGGCCAAGTCTCTCGAATATTCAAGAGCGATAAATTTACAGGTAGAATCATACATTATTTAATTCAAATTATAGGTTAAGGCTGACCTATATTTTAACAAAATTATCACCCTATTCCCCCTCAATCCCCCCTTATCAAGGGGGGTAGGGGGGATCGAACCCAAAATCTATCTTCAATTTAATTATAACCAGCTACTTAATACCTAGCTACTTAAACAAAGGAGGTTTATTCGGGGAAGGGTATATCTAAACTCATTTGTTGTCCTTGGGTTTCCCTTTGTTTTTCGGCAGCTTTCAGGACTTCAAAGGTGAGGATAACATCGAGACGTTTTTTTTGTTCAAGGATTTCTTGTACTGTCACAATCTCAATTTTATCGACACTTTGACTCATATAACGACCGCGATAAATTCCCGCAGATTTGGCTGTTTGGATCATATCTTTGCTAGGAGGTTTCAAGGTGATAAATATACCCAGGGCTGCCCCTTGTAGTGTCATGGTTCCCTGTAGATCTCTGATGTCTCCCGATTTGACATTACCGGATTTTACTTGAAAAATAATTTTCTCCCGATTGTCTTTATCTCCCTGAAAATAGGCAATAGCATCGATTCCTTTATCTGCCCCTTTTTTGTCATTAATCACAGCCCGGTTATTACTATAGGTTAAAACCGCCCATTTCTCAAATTCTTTGCGGGTACGATCATCGGGTTTAGTGGCTAATGCTTTGGCTGATTCTAGATCTTTGGGAATACCATTCAGTTCAATTTTATCTAAAACATTTTTACCAAAGGAGTCCTCTAATCGCTTTAACATTAAGCTAATACTCTGATAGGTTATATCAATTCCAATCCAGTTTCTCTCTAATCTCTCTGCTACAGCGATAGTCGTTCCACACCCACAATAGGCATCTAAAATTATGTCTCCTTTATTACTACTTGCTTTGATTATTCTTTCTAACAATGCCTCCGGTTTTTGTGTGGGATAACCCAGACGTTCTTTTGTAGTTGGAGCAAAGATAATATCTGTCCATATATCTTGAATTACAGGGCTTTTAGTTTCTGATAAATATTGCTTAAGACCATCTTTTCTAGGCCGGCCATCCTTCTGTAACAAAATATAACCCTGACTATATAGTTCTTCTAGTTTTTCTATAGAAAACCGCCATTGTCTATTATTACCTGGATGAACTCCACGCCATTCTATAGTTCGTGATTCGGAAAAATGAGGAGCCGTTAAGTTTTCTGCTCTGTATAAACCTTTAGAGTCTGAGTATTTATATCTTGCTAATTGTTCTTGGGAATGATAGGCATCTATATGATTAAATGTCTTAGCCTGTGTTTTGCTGTAAAAAAACAGACGATCCTGAATTCTTCCATATCTTTGAGGATCATTGTGTGCCGTAGTTCTTTTCCAAACAATCTCATTGAAAAAATCACCCCCCTGAGAGCAAAAAATAGCATCTAAAACTATTTTTAAATAATGACTAGCAGTAGGATCGCAGTGGAGATAAAAGCTACCAGTAGATTTTAAAACTCGATGGATTTCCACGATCCTCAGAGTCATACTCACCAGATAAGCGAGAAGACTACCTTTACCTAAAACTTTGGTTAAACCGTCAATTAAATCGATAGTCTGACTGGTAAATTTACCCTGATAGTTGCTTTGAATTTCTTCTAAAGCTTCGTTAGCGTGATTATCCCATGTCCAGGTATCTACAAACGCTTGTGCTTGTGCTTGATCTTCCTTGCCTAAGTTGTTATAAATTTGGTTGTAATTGCGTTTAGAATTAAAGGGTGGATCGATATAACAAAGATCGATCGACTCATCTTTGATATATTTCCGCAGCACTTCTAGGTTATCACCGTAGTATAGTTTATTGACCATAGAGATTGGGGGGATTGACTGCATTCTCAATTGTATTATTATTCCCCCTTAAAGAGGACGAATGCAATCGCTCCAGAGAATAATATGATTGTACTAATTACAACAAGCGCATCCTGTGCGCTCAAAATTTAATTTTCCTAAGTCTATCTAGCCTGAAAATGAGGGGGTCGCAGGCAGGCACGGATTCCCATTATATAAATGAGTATATGTCAAGTGCTGGGATTTTGTCAAGAGGAATTATCGTCACCGTCAAATCAATTTCGCCGCTAAAATCAAAGGTTCTTTCCAATCAACTAAAACTAAGCTAAGTGGGTGGGTGGAATTAAATATAAGATGAACGTAGGTTGGGTTGAAGCATGAAACCCAACGCCTGCATGGGTTACGCTACCGCTAACCCATCCTACAAATAATTTTGCCTCCCTACTTAAGACGCATTTAAACTGCCTATCCTTAGATTAGCTGAATTTCCCCCCCCAACCCCCCCGACATCGGGGGGGCAAGGGGGTAGGGTTGCCTCCTGCCTCCTGCCCCCTGCCTCCGTTATCTTGGGTGAGGTGGGAACCCTAACCGTAGTATGATTGAACAATGCGAAGAATCACAATAACTCGACCCGACGACTGGCACCTTCATCTCCGCGATGGTGCGGCAATGAAAGCGGTTCTACCCCATACGGTGCGTCAGTTTGCCCGTGCCATTATCATGCCGAATTTAAAGCCACCAGTGCGCTCGGTGGCTGATGCTGCCTCCTATCGCGAGCGCATTCTGGCAGCAGTTCCAGAGGGTCAACAGTTCGAGCCACTGATGACCCTCTATCTCACCGATAATACCAGTCCCGAAGAAATCGTGGCAGCGAAAGCCTCCCAGTTTGTCAAAGCGGTGAAATACTACCCGGCCGGTGCGACAACTAATTCCGACTTGGGGGTGACGGACCTTCGTAGGTGCGATGGCGTTTTGGCAGCGATGGAGCAGGTAGATATGCCGCTACTACTGCACGGAGAAGTTACCGATGGTGATATTGATGTGTTCGATCGAGAGAAAGTGTTCATTGAGAAGCACTTGCTCCCACTGATAACAAGATTTCCCAAACTGCGGGTGGTGTTTGAACACATTACCACTGCCGATGCGGTCAAGTTTGTTCTATCTGCTAACAACAATGTCGCCGCCACAATTACGCCCCAACATTTATTGTTTAGCCGAAACATTCTCTTTACCGGTGGCATTCGTCCTCATTTTTATTGCCTGCCGATTTTGAAACGAGAGGATCATCGTTTGGCACTTTTGCAAGCGGCAACATCGGGGAATCCCAAGTTTTTTCTAGGGACCGATAGCGCACCCCATTCTCGCTACAGCAAGGAAAGTTCCTGTGGCTGTGCGGGTTGTTATTCAGCCCTGCACGCCCTAGAGTTGTACGCAGAAGCCTTTGAGAGTGTCGATGCGCTTGAGCAACTAGAAGGGTTCGCCAGCTTGCACGGGCCAGATTTCTATCAACTCCCCCGAAATACCGAACAAATCACCTTAACCAAAACCCCTTGGCGCATTCCCGATGAATTGCCATTTCCCGAATCCGGACTGGTGCCGTTACGAGCGGGTGAAGAGATAACCTGGCAATTAGGGGAATAAAAACCGCGAGTCTTGGTAGTTGCGGTCAAGAATTCAAGATTAGTTATTTCCCATGACAATGAGGAGGATCGATAACATTGGCAAAAATTGCCCAAAGTACCATGAGCGGCATCGGCAACAAACAGATTAGCCATTGATGACCGGTTAGGGTCGCCGTTGCAAACAGACTGTTCATCACCCCCCATTGACTAAACAAAATTTGTAGGGCAACAGCAGCCACAATCCCCAAAATTAGGATCGGTGCATTAGTAATCGAGGTTGACTGACGACGCAGGTAGTTAACTAGGCTCATCCCTAATTGACTGATACTGAGCAGATAGATAACCCGTGCTGCCACAAGGGATTGAATTGCCATTGTGCGGGCAACGGCAATATCTCCTGTGGTCGATTTAGCCCACTCAAACATACCAAAAATCAGAATCCAGTTAAACAATGAAACAGCCAAAATTCGGCGCAATAGTTTTTTGGTGATCAAAGGTTCATTGGGATTGCGTGGTGGTGACTGCATAATGCCGGGGGATTTTGCTTCAAAGGCCAGGGGAACAGTCATCGTGACCGAGTTGATCATGTTCAACCAGAGTACTTGTAGGGAGAGGATGGGTAAATCTCGCGCCAGTAAAGTACTGATCAGAATCGTCATCGATTCGCCACCATTGACAGGTAAGAGAAAGGAGATTGCTTTGCGTAAATTTTGATAAACGGTGCGTCCTTCTTCGACAGCAGCCTTGATCGAGGCAAAGTTATCATCAGTGAGGAGCATATCAGCAGATTCCCGGGCGACTTCCGTTCCTCCTTTCCCCATGGCAATGCCGATATCGGCCTGCTTGAGAGCCGGCGCATCATTAACACCATCGCCCGTCATCGCCACGATTTCTCCTTGGGACTGGAGTACTTCCACCAGTTGCAGTTTTTGGGTAGGGGCAACCCTGGCAAATACCGATCCATCGACCACCGCTTGGGCCAGTTGATGATTATCCATTTGCGCTAATTGTTTTCCCTCAAATGCTAAGACTTGTGCTGCCGTTTTAATGCCCATCCGTTCCGCGATCGCCCGCGCCGTGACAAGATGATCACCAGTAATCATCTTGACGCGAATCCCAGCACTTTGACAGGCATGAACAGCAGCGATCGCCTCTGGACGAGGCGGGTCAATCATGCCCTGTAATCCTAGAAACACCAAGCCTGTTTCGATATCCTCATGGTCGATAGAATGCTGATGGGTCGCGGCTGCTTTTTTGGCGAAGGCAAGCACCCGTAAACCCTGCTCTGCCATCGTTTCTACCGCTTGCTCGATCTGTTGGGCGTTCAGCGCGGTCATCTGACCATAGCGATCGATCATCTGGGAACAACGACGCATTAGCGACTCAACCGATCCCTTGACATAGATCAGGCGAGGTATGCCATCATGCAGGGTTGCCATGTATTGGTACTCAGATTCAAAGGGAATTGCATCTAATCGTGGGGTTAAAGACAATAGCCCCAATTGACTGAGACCTGCTTTGGCGGCGGCCGCAATCAGCGCCCCTTCCGTAGGATCCCCCACCACTGACCAATCTTCTCCCGTTTGTTTTAGCCCGGAGTCATTACAAAGCAAACCAGCTACCAGACAATCCCCTAGGGCCGGCGGTAATTCCTCTGCAAAGGGGCTGCCAGGGTTGCCATCGGTGATCAGACTAATTTCGCCCTTGGGACTATAGCCACCACCACTAACGGCGTAATATTGCCCTTCAGTATAAATGGACTGTACAGTCATTTGATTTTCGGTCAGGGTTCCGGTTTTGTCGGAACAAATGACGGTCGCACTCCCCAATGCTTCCACTGCGGGCAGTTTACGAATAATCGCATGACGACGGGCCATGCGGTTGACCCCAATGGCCAAGGTAATCGTTACCACTGCCGGCAGCCCTTCTGGAATCGCACTCACTGCGAGGGCAACGGCAGCTTCAAACATATCGATCCAAGATTTCCCCCGTCCTAACCCGATGGCAAAGGTCAAGGTTGCTAGGGTCAAAATTGCGTAGAGTAGGGTGCGGCTAAATTGGGCAAATTTACGGGTCAGGGGTGTGCTAAGGCTGACTCGGCTTTCCATCGACTGGGAAATCTGCCCCACTTCGGTGGCATTGGCCGTAGAGACAACAATCCCTTTGCCCTGTCCAAAGGTAACAAAACTCCCTGCGTAGGCCATGTTTGTCCTTTCTGCTAGGGGCGTATCCCCGGGTAAGGGTTCGATCGCTTTTGACCCGGGCAAGGATTCCCCGGTCAAGGCAGACTCATCCACCTGCAAATTGCGGACTTTCAGCAGCCTCAAGTCCGCCGGCACTTTATCCCCCGATGCCAATAAAACGATATCTCCTGGCACCAAATCCTGAGATGGAATCCGCAGGGTTTGTCCCTCTCGCAACACGGTCGCTTCTGTGGTTACGGCTTTGGCTAGGGAAGCGATCGCACCTTCCGCCTTAGCTTCCTGCACATAGCCAATAATGGCATTGATCAGGGTAACTCCCCAAATCACCGAGGCATTCGTCCAAGACCCTAAAAATGCCTTAATAGTACCCGCAAGCAAGAGAATATAGAGTAGTGGCTGATGAAATTGCTGCAAAAACCTCAACCAAGCTGGTTTCCCCGGCTTAAATCGCAGTTCATTCGGGCCATATTTTTCGTAGCGACTGGCCACTTCTTCTGCTGATAAGCCCGCTGACCCATCGCTGGTCAAGTATTCAATCACCTCTGGTTGAGAAAGTTGATGATACAAGGGCAATGATAATTGAACTGGCATCATGCTCTCCAATATTTAGGGAATTATGAATTATGAATTATGAATTGGGGAAGTGGGGAAGTGGGGGGGTGGGAATTATGAATTATGAATTATGAATTATGAATTGGGGGGTGGGGAAGCTGTCTCATCACCCTATCACCCCAAAACCCTATCACCCTATTTATTTCCAGACGACCGACGACCGACGACTGACGACCTTAAGCTCCCGTCTTATTTTGATAATAATCGCGGGTTCCCTTGGCATCTAGGGCCTCACCGAGACGAGCAATGGCCTGGGCGTAGGCGGCGTTACGCAGAGATATATCGAACTCCTGGGCGAAAGACCAGACTTTTTCCGCTTCTGTCACCATTCTTTCTTTTAAGCGCTCATTTATCTCGTTTAATCGCCAATAAAGACCGCTGCGATTTTGCACCCATTCAAAATAACTCACCGTTACCCCACCGGCGTTAACCAAAATATCGGGGAAAACGAGAATCCCTTTTGATTCTAAAATGCGATCGGCTTCTGAGGTAGTTGGACCATTGGCCACTTCAAAGATATATTTTGCCCGCACGCGATCGGCATTTTCGGCGGTAATTTGGTTTTCTAGGGCAGCTGGAATCAAAACATCCACATCTAGGGCTAATAATTCTTCATTACTAATCGCCTCGTGTTCGACGATATTACACACAGTACCCTCACAGTAAATAGCAGTAATCCCGCGATGTTCCTGTTTATACTCACGAATGCTGGCAATATCTAGGCCTTTTTCCCGATAAATGCCGCCCTGGGAATCACTTACCGCCACCACTTGATAACCGGCTTTGGCGAGGAGATCCGCCACTACGGCCCCGGCGTTACCGAATCCCTGAACGGCTACGGTAGTATTAGCGGGTTTTTTGTCTAATTTCGGCAAAAGAGAATGAATAACATGAAAAGCTCCCGTTCCCGTCGCCGTATCGCGGCCACGACTGCCTCCCATGGTTAAAGGTTTCCCCGTCACCACCGCCGGACTAATTTTACGCTGAATGATGCTGTACTGGTCCATCATCCAACCCATGATCATCTCGTTGGTATAGACATCGGGGGCAAGAATATCGATATCGGGACCGATAAAGTCGGCTATACCCTCGATATAGCCCCGGCTAAGACGTTCTAACTCGGCTTTTGACAATTCTTTCGGATTGAGGGTAATGCCGCCCTTAGCCCCACCAAAGGGCAAATCCAGCAGGGCGCATTTAAAGGTCATCCAAAAGGCTAGGGACTGCACCTCATCGATGTTGACGTTGGGATGATAGCGCACCCCTCCTTTGCCGGGGCCGCGGGTGTCATCGTAGCGGACGCGGTAGCCTTGGAAGATTCTCAGAGTGCCGTTGTCCATACGGACGGGTATGGAGACGCTGAGACTAGCTTTGGGATATTTTAACCGCTCGATCGCATCATCGGAAATGGAGACATACTTAAGGGCCTGTTCTAGGCGACTGCTGGCATCGGTAAAGAGTGATTTCGACATGATTTTTTTCCCCCTATCTATCCCCATTAGAACACGGGAAAAACAGTATATTTCGCTACAGTTTATTTTTCTTAATTAACCATGGACAGGGATTGCCGACAATTGTTCTCAACCAAGGTTACTTGAGAGATTTTCCCGCACATCATCTACCGTACACCCTACACCCTACACCCCACACCCCACTTCCCTATCACCCCACTCCCCCATCCCCAACCTGCAACTAAAAAAGGGAAAGAGCGATGCTCCTCCCTTTTTTGATAATTTATTCAAGTTGATTGTAGATGCACAGCAATCGAGGCTGAAATTACATCAAGCCTAATTGAGCAAGGATGCCTTTGTGGGTTAAGTATTCCGTAGCTACGCCAATAACGAAACCGAGCATGGCTAAACGACCATTCCAGTTTTCAGCGAAAGCGGTGAAGCCGAGTTTGTTTTCTTGCTTATCCATGGTGAATTGCCTTCCTATAAGAAAATTGCGTTTAAGTCAAGTGCTTGATATTTAATGTAACATAACTTTTCAGACTATGCAACATTTCTTTACATAAATTTTATTGATGTTAACCATAAACTTTTATGGGGGTAGGGTCAAGGGTAGGCAATGGCGGCCAAAAATCAAGCCTGATCTCAGTTGTAGGACTAAATAACCGTTTTCCCATCCCTGACCGAAAAAGATTACAATCAAGCGAAAGGTCAAGAATCGATCGCCATCGAGCGAGGAGTGAATATGCGCGCCTTACTGATTTATCCCGTTTTTCCGCCGACTTTCTGGTCTTATAACAAAATTCTGGAATTAGTTGATCGCAAAGTCTTACTTCCCCCCCTGGGTATGGTGACGGTGGCGGCGATTTTACCGCAGGAATGGGAATTTAAACTGGTCGATCGCAATATTCGGGCGGTGACAGAAGCAGAATGGGACTGGGCCGAAATAGTGATTCTTTCCGGCATGATTGTGCAACGTCAAGATTTAATCGAGCAAATTCACGAAGCCAAGCAACGGGGTAAACTGGTGGCTGTGGGTGGTCCCTATCCCACTTCTATCCCCCACGAAGTGGCTGAGGCCGATTTTCTGATTCTCGATGAGGGAGAAATCACCATTCCGATGTTTGTGGAAGCATTGGCAAGAGGAGAAACCAAAGGTGTTTTCCGCACCACAGAAAAACCCGATGTGACAATTACCCCAGTTCCACGCTACGATCTGCTCGATTTTGAAGCTTATGATTCCATGTCGGTGCAGTTTTCGCGGGGATGTCCCTTCCAGTGCGAATTTTGCGATATTATCGTTCTCTATGGTCGTAAACCCCGCACCAAAACCCCCGCACAATTATTAAAAGAATTAGATTATCTCTACGAATTAGGTTGGCGTCGGGGCGTGTTCATGGTGGATGATAATTTTATCGGTAACAAGCGCAACGTTAAATTACTCCTCAAAGAATTAAAGGTTTGGCAAGAAGAACACCAGTACCCTTTCCGGTTTAACACGGAAGCATCGGTGGATTTAGCCGCCGATCCCGAATTAATGGCTATGATGGTTGATTGTTACTTTGATGCGGTCTTTTTAGGTATTGAAACCCCCGACGAAGAAAGTTTACAATTAACCAAAAAATTCCAAAATACCCGTAGTTCGTTAACCGAGACGGTAGAAAAGATTATTAAAGCAGGATTGCGCCCCATGGCGGGATTTATCATCGGTTTTGATGGCGAGAAAAAAGGAGCGGCCGATCGCATTATTAATTTTGTCGAAGAAGCAGCCATTCCCACGGCTCTATTTGGAATGTTACAAGCTTTACCCAATACCGCTCTATGGACTCGCTTGGAAAAAGAAGGACGACTACGATTAACGGGGAAACAGGACATTAACCAAAGTACCCTGATGAATTTCGTTCCCACCCGGCCGATCGAAGATATTGCCACAGAATATATTGAAGCCTTCTGGAAATTGTACGATCCGGAGGTATTTCTCGATCGCACCTATCGCTGTTTCCTGAAATTAGGCGCACCTAAAGCGAAACCAGCCTTTAAACTGCCTCGACGGGCCGATCTCTATGCCCTAGCGGTAATTATCTGGCGACAGGGCTTTAAACGTTCCACGCGCTGGAAATTCTGGCAGAATTTATTCGGTATTTTGCGCCATAATCCCGCCAACGCCGAACACTATATCACTGTCTGCGCCCACAACGAGCATTTCCTGGAATACCGTCAGATTGTCCGGGATGAAATTACGGCACAATTAGCCGAATTCCAGCGCCAAGAGGCATTAATAGCGGAAAAAACCGCCATAGCGGCCTAATTATTCCGAGGATGGGTTATTTACCCATCCTGAACATTTTCTGTCCTGATGGTGGACGATCAATAAATCAATAATATTCCTAGTTTTCTGGTTAAAAATTCCCTCAATCTCTGCCAAAGCAATTCAGTATAAATTCTTAATTTTCTAGATATAATTACATTTTTTCCCTAAAATGTTAGCTGGAATACTGAATAAATCGAGAAAATCTGGATAAAGTCAGTATTTTTAGCTCCTTAACCCTATCAATCAAGCTAAAATCAATGATTACTCGTCAAGAACTTAAGAAACTACAATCCCTAACTCAAATACCCGCCCTTTCCATTCTCTTACCTACCCATCGCACCTCACCGGATAACAAACAAGACCCTATTCTCGTTAAAAATTTGGTCGATGAAGCAAAGCACCGATTATCGGCAGAATTCTCTAAACGTGAAATCGAACCTTTGTTCGAGCGCCTCGATAGTCTCGTGGCTGAAATAGATTATCCTTATACTCTAGATGGATTAGCTCTCTATATTGGTCCGGATATTGCCAAGCTTTATAACTTGCCTTTTTCTGTCCAGGCAAGAGTTGTCATCGATAAAACCTTTGCCACACGGGATTTAGTTTATGGATTACATCGAGAACAACCCTATTGGCTGTTACTATTAAGTCAGGGTTCTACTCGTTTAATCTCAGCTACAGGAGAAACTCTCGAAGAAATTCGCGATCAGAATTTTCCCTTAGAAATGACTGGACCGGGGGCCACCGCACCACTGCCCTTTGATGCCGATACCAGTTATCTAGATGATAGAATCCGGCGATTTTTCCAGCAGGTAGATAATGCTCTGGGTGAATACATTGACATTGATGATTCTTCCCCTTTGATTGTGGGTGGAGTGGTTCGTCAAATTTCCTTCTTTCAAGAAGTTTCACAGTACACATCAGCAATTGTTGGCACTTTAACCGGCAATTTTGACAAAACCTCACTGCCAGAATTAATTCCGCAAGTATTGCCGATTATGCATTCAGTGCGTCAGACTCAAAAAACTGAAGCCCTGCAAGCTTTGGACGCGGCAGTCAGCGCTCAAAAAGTTATCTCTACCCTGGGAGAAGTGTGGCGTTTAGCGCAGGAAGGTCGAGGAAAATTGTTATTAGTGGATAAAAATTACCATGTACCCGCAGTTTTAAGCGAAAACGGTGATTTGATACTGGTGGAAAACGTCGGTGGTACGGAGGTAATCGATGATGCAGTGGATGAAATTATCGAAGTGGTATTGGCCAAGGGAGGACGTGTAGCTTTAGTCGATGAAGATTCCTTGAACGATTACCAAAAAATTGCCTTAATTTTGCGTTATTAGACCTAATGGGCCGTTTCACAAGCTCCAATACTAACCCATTGACTAGAACCATCAGACCAGTATTCTTTTTTCCAGATGGGGGCATTATGCTTGAGAGTATCAATAGCATAACGACAGGCTGCGAAAGCTTCCCCGCGATGGGGACAACCCACCGCTACTAAGACGCTAATTTCCCCGATTTGTAGCTTACCAGTGCGATGGTGAATGACAACTCGATTGGTATCGGGCCAAGTTTGCCGAATTTGCCGAGCAATTTGCCGGAAAACCTCGATCGCCATGGGTTCGTAGGCCTGATAATCAAGACAAATAACCGGTTTACCGTCGGTTTGCTCCCGTACAGTGCCACTCATTAGTACAACAGCACCATTAGCCCCATCATCGGCTAATTGATATACTTCCTGCAAAGATAAGGGAGCAAAACTGACGCGAAAACTATCTGGTGTCATGGATGAGGGGATCGGGGAGTGGGGAAGTGGGGGGGGTGGGGAGATGGGAATTATGAATTATGAATTATGAATTATGAATTGGGGGGTGGGGAGATGGGAATTATGAATTATGAATTATGAATTATGAATTGGGGGGTGGGGAGATGGGAATTATGAATTATGAATTATGAATTGGGGGGTGGGGAGATGGGAATTATTAATAATGAATAATGA
>NZ_JBHFLL010000035.1:0-4715 GCF_041928595.1 Microcystis sp. BLCC-F209 | reverse complement strand
ATATCAGCCAGACTTGGAAACTATCTCATCAAATTAGTCCCCCCATAGAACCCCCTTGAGCCATCTGGCACACTTTTCTCTTTTTGTCAAATTTTATGTTAAGAAAGATGTGACTAATGGATAGCTTGATAAGGGGGGTGTCTGACAACTTTTAACACCTACCTACTTACTCTTTTTAACCTGTTCCCTATTCCCTCATCGAAAGCCGACTAGCTTATGACATTTTTATTATTATTAGTTACTTCCCTATCGTTGATAATTTGGTTATATTTAATCTTAGGCAGGGGACAATTTTGGCTATCTAACCAAAAAATTAATCCTGTCACTTCTCCCTTAACAAATTATCCAAAAGTCTCGGCAATTATCCCCGCACGAAACGAAGCCGACGTTTTACCTATCAGTTTAACTTCCCTCTTTAACCAAGATTATCAAGGAGAATTTTCGATTATTTTAATTGATGATCAAAGCAGTGATGGCACTGGAAAAGTTGCTCAAGAAATTGCTGATCAATCTCATAAATCTGGACAAATAACTATTATTTCTGGACAACCTTTAGAGATAGGATGGACAGGTAAATTATGGGCAATGAAACAGGGAATAACAGAGGCTACCGAGAAATTTGCACCCGATTATTTTCTCTTCACCGATGCCGATATTGCCCACGCACCGGATAATTTAACCCAATTAGTTACTAAAGCAGTACAGGAAAAACAAGCGTTAGTTTCCCTGATGGTGTTGCTACGCTGTGACAGTTTTTGGGAAAAATTTCTTATTCCTGCCTTTGTTTTTTTCTTCGAGAAACTTTATCCTTTCCCCTTAGTTAATAACCCTAATTCCCCGATAGCTGCTGCCGCCGGGGGTTGCATTTTAATTCGCCGAGATATCCTAGAAAAAATTGGCGGTATTGAGATTCTTAAACAAGCTTTAATTGATGATTGTTCCTTGGCGATTGCGGTTAAAAAATATCTGCAAAATCACCCCGAAAATAGCGAGAAATCCATCTGGTTAGGATTAACAGAAACCACCTATAGTCTCCGTCCCTATCCCGATTTAGCCAGCATTTGGAATATGGTGTCCCGCACCGCATTTACGCAACTAAATTACTCAACACTTTGGTTAATCGGGACAATTTTCGGGATGTTTTTAACCTATTTAGCCGCCCCCTTGGGCTTAATCTGGGGATTGGTCTTAAAAGAAACATCAATTATTATAATTAGCACCGTCACTTTATTACTAATAGCCCTTTCCTATAGCCCGACTTTAAGACTATATAAATTATCCCCCCTGCGGGCTTTAACTTTACCCCTAATTGCCCTCTTTTATAGTTTAATGACCGTCGATTCTGCCCTGCGTTATTGGCGCGGCCAAGGGGGAAGTTGGAAAGGGCGAGTTTATTCTAATTAGCTAGAGCAATCCTCAAGAATTCCTAGCCAATTAACTAGGGTTTGCTGAAAAAGTTTGTTGGTGGGGTTAGGAGTCAGTAGCCGGTCGTCAGGAGCCGGTCGTTTCAGGCTTTGTTGCCCTCTTTGTTGTACCAGTTTATGTACTAAAAGAAGGATAATGCCAGGTTTTTGAAGGTCTTAATCCTATTTTCGCAGCATGAACATCGGATTTTAACAGGTCAAAAGCCTTATTTTAAAAGGGTTTTACCATTATTCAGCAAGCCCTAACTAAGGAGTTATCTTATACTAAATCCAGTTATTAAAGACTGATTATCTATTCCTCCTTTTGCCTGTTGCCTGTTGCCTCTTGCCTATCCTGATATGTAGCCTATACTCAATGGATTTAGTATTAATGCTTGCTGCTATCAGCTTAATTTTCTTCGTCCGCTTCTGGGGTTGGTTGTGGTAAACGAGCGATAAAATCTTTCATTTTAGGATGATTAAACATTTTCTCCGTATCTTGCAGAAGACGTTTACCCCAGAGATTTTCGCCTAAAAATTCCAGACTGACATAACGACTATCGCTAGTGAGAGCGGCCTGAGCTAATTTGATGCCTTCCTCGGTTTTACCTTGACTATAAATAGCCACCGCAATAGCTAACTGAGGTTCCGGCTGTTTAGGATCGATTTTCAAAGCGGCCCGCCAATCTTTAAGAGCGGCTTCCTTGTCACCCTGTTCGTATTTAACTAAACCAATATTATTAATAGCCGGCCAAAAATCTTGATCTTGAGTAACAGCTTTTTCGTAAGCTGCGATCGCCGCAGGATATTGTTCTAACTTGAGATAGGAATTACCGAGATCAAAAAGAGCGGGGGAGATATCGGGTTTCATTTGCAAACCCGCTTCAATCTGGGCAATAGCAGACTGGTAATCTTGATTCTGAAAATAGGCACTACCGAGGGAAAATTTAATATTAGCGTGGGCATCGGCGGGAGCGAGAGACAAAGATTGATTTAATGCCTCGATACCGAGTTGCACCTGATCGTCTTGCAGATATAAACTACCGAGAATAAACCAAGTTTGATAGAGATGGGGGGCTAACTGCACCGCTAACTTAGCCCGTCCGAGGGCTGCATCGGTACGGCGAAAACGAGCTAATTGGATGGCATCCTCGGCCATTTCAATTCCCGCTTGTTCCATCTGTTCTAACTCTGGTTCGATGGTGTAGGGGAGTAGAGCTTGGGAAAAAGCCGGCGGGCTGCCAGCGACGAAAAAAATGAGCAAAGAAATGATTAATTGAAGTTTTGGCACAGTTTACCCCCGCGATAGGCCTTTTTTAATCAGTCTATCTCGCTTGGGAGTTGTTGGCTAAAGAAACAACAAAGGCAGCTCTAGAGACGTTAGTATATAACCAATTAACTTTTGGCTGATCGATGGCAATAACCGTGTTGGGAAAATCAAATCGCCCCCTATTTTGGATATTCGGACTCATGGCTAGTGGTTTTCTGGCGGTGGGAGTAGTTTCTTATCGCTTGCTGCAAACTCCTCCTCCTGGCCTGGAATTGGCGAAAATGACCGTTCCTGCTCAACGGGAAACCCTCGCTGTGGAAATTAAAGCTAGTGGTAGGGTGGAACCAATCCAAAGTGTTAACATTAGCCCAAAAAACCCCGGCCGATTAGTGCGATTATTGGTGGATCAGGGCATGATTGTTAAAAAGGGACAAACCCTCGCCGTCATGGATAATTTAGAGGTGTATGCCCGAGGAATGCAGTCAGAAGCGCATCTACGGGAAGCTCTAGCCAGTCTGGAACAGGCTAAACGCAGCATTCCCGAAGATATCCGGCAATTACAGGCCCGATTTTATCAGGCACAGGCCAGTTATAAGCAATTAGAAGCCCGTTTAGCTCAGGCCAAAGAAAGAATTCCCAAAGATTTAGACCAGCTGCAAGCTCAGGTACAAGCAGCCCAATCCCGTTTTCGACTAGCAGAAAATCGGGTTAAACGCAATGAAAATTTAGTCCGGGAAGGGGCGATCGCTCAAGACCAATTTGATGCCGTCCTCAATGAATATCTCAACGCTAAAGCCAATTTAGACGAATCGATCCGCCGTTTGGAACAAGCGGATAAAACCGCTTCCCCAGAAGTGGCCGGAATTGAGCAGGAAATGATAGGAGCTGCAGCAGCGATCGCAGAAGCGAAATTTGCCCTCGAACAACGCCAAAAAACCCAAGAAACCGAGCTGGCTCGACTAGAATCATCTGTAGCGGCCGCTAGGGCCGATTTAGAGCAAATTAAGATTCAATACCGCGATACAGTCATTACTGCTCCCTTTGATGGCATCGTCACCCAAAAATACGCCACTGAGGGTTCTTTTGTCACTCCCACCACTTCGGCCTCTAGTACCGCTTCCGCCACTTCCACCTCGATTATCGCCCTAGCATCGGGATTGGAAGTAATTGCTAAAGTGCCGGAAGTAGATGTGGGTTTATTGCAGCGCGGCCAACCCGTGCGAATTGTCGCCGATGCTTTTCCTGAAGAAGTCTTTGAAGGTCGAGTTATTCTCGTGGCTCCCGAAGCAATTATCGAGAATAATGTTACTTCTTTTGAGGTGAGAATCGGTCTGGTGACGGGACTCGACAAACTCAAATCGAAAATGAATGTGGATGTAACTTTTGTCGGCCAGCAGTTAGATAATGCCCTCGTCGTGCCGACTGTAGCCATTGTCACCCGGGAAGGCAAGTCAGGGGTTTTAGTTCCCGATGCCGAAAATAAACCCAGTTTTAAACCCGTTTCGATCGGTTTGGTCTTAGACGATAAAACCCAAATTTTATCAGGTTTGGAAGCTGGAGAAAAGGTCTTTATCGATCTCCCCGAAGGGGCTGAAGATACCTCGACAACTAATAAAAAATCTCAATAATTTCTCTTAACAAATATCTTCAAATTGTCTTTTTTATGATATGGCAGTTTCAGTAATCAGTAATCAGCTTCTGAAGGCAAGAGACAACAGGCAAGAGGCAAAAGACAGAATCGGGCAATTCTCCCAAAAGCTTTTAGCTTAACAAATTAGGTTTTAGATTCGGCCTTTGTTATCAGATGTGAGTTTTCAGTTCACTGATTACTGTTCACTGAAAATACGTCCCAATTCATGGCTCTTCGTTACTTGTTATGGTTCGATAGGGGGGCATAAATGGACTAAATCCTTATCTGGCAAGAGATTTAATTGATTAGTTCGCTCCAGATCGCAAACAATTGACAAAAATCGCAGTAATGTCTGTTTCTATAAGGGTTTCATCCCTTATAACCCCGTCCATTGCATAAGACAAACCGAAGA
>NZ_JBHFLL010000349.1:0-15636 GCF_041928595.1 Microcystis sp. BLCC-F209 | reverse complement strand
GATGAGCAATGGTTAATTGATTTCGTCACGGGGGAAAATGCGGTTTTACAATTGCTGTCGGTGGATTGGCAGATTTCTTTTCAAGATTTATATCAAAGAGTAAATTTCGACCTAGCAGAAACCTAAAATTAAAAGAAAGGTCAAAAAGAGTCGCTATCAAGAAACTCATTATCTCAAAATAGCTAATCTTTTTTGGTATAATAGACGGACTACTATATGTTAAATCTATGGAAGCTCTAGATTTTTCCGATCAACTACAATGGACTGCAGAAGCAAAAGCAAAACTAAAAAATATTCCCTATTTTGTTCGTTCCCAAGCGCGTCAAAGGATAGAAGAATTAGCTCGTCATGCTGGTTCCGATCGAGTTACCGTGGAAATGGTGGAACAGGCTAGAGTAGAATTCGGACAGTAGATTTTTAGCCGCCAATTTGGGACATAGTACGGGTATAAATGCCGCTTGATGTGCCAGAATCACGCAGTTTAAAGTTGATTTCTGCCTTCAGTTCTATTAATTCCCGCACTCTTTCCCTGATTTCTGCTGGCGAAATTCCTTGACGGAGGGCAGTTTTTAGGTCAATTTGTCCGGTTTCGTTGAGGAGACAGGGACGCAACCAACCATCGGCCGAGAGACGTAGTCGGTTACAGCGATCGCAAAAACACTCCGACATCTGACTAATAAAGCCAATTGTACCCTTAGCCCCCGGAATTTGAAAAACATCGGCAGGACCATTTCCCCGCACTTGACCCTCATTTAAGCCCCATTTTGCCCGAATTCGCCCCCTTAATTCCTCGTTGGCAATCCAAGCTTTTTCTTGAAATAAATCACCGTTACCGATAGGCATAAACTCGATAAAACGGACGTGCCAACGCTTCTCGATGGTCAAAGCCGCTAAATCTTCCACTTCTGCCTCATTTATCCCCGGAATCACCACCACATTTAATTTTAAGGGGTCAAAACCCACTCTCTGGGCCGCTTGAATACCTGCCCAAGTTTTTTGCCAACGACTCCGGCCGCGATTACCGATAATTTTATCGAAAGTGTCGGGGTCGAGAGAGTCTAAACTGATATTAATCCGTCTTAGTCCGGCTTCATACAACATTTCGGCTAAATTGTCAAGTAAATAGCCATTAGTAGTCAAGGCTAAATCGCTAGTAGCAGATAAAGAGGCGATATCGCGCACAATCTCCACTACTTCAGGATGTAAGAGAGGTTCCCCACCAGTAAGGCGAAATTTGCGGAAACCGAGGGGAATAAAGACATTTTTGACTAAAGTAAGAATTTCCTCCCGGGTGAGTAATTCTTGCGGTCGAACATAGGCCAATTCTGCATCTTCAGGCAGACAATACTGACAGCGAAAGTTACAGCGATCGATTAAACTAATCCTGAGATAGTCGATTTGGTTCCTGTTCACGGGGAAATACTGTTATAAAACTTCATGAATTTATCATAACAATTCTGGCTCGATCGATATCTAGACATCGGGCTAAGTTTCCAGAAAACCACGGCTACATCTAGATTTTAGTCTATGATGACAATAGATTTGGTCAATGGCAAGGGCAAATAACGATTGGGAAATTTGACAATTTTTCTTGATTGTACTTAACTAAAAAGGTCGGCTAACAAAAGTTGGCAGCATGGCTCTCAATTTGGTCGAAATATCTATATTACATTTGGGCGCACGCGATCATTGGTGTTAACTTAAGGAAATAGTCCCAGTTCTTCGGTTTGTGTTATGCAATGGACGGGGTTATAAGAGATGAAACCATTATAAAAAAACACATTCGACGATTTTTGTCAATTGTTTTCTTCCAGAACGAACTAATCAATTAAGTCTTTTGCCAGATAAGAATTTAGTCGATTTATGCCACCTGATCAAACTATACCAATTAACGAAAAACTTATTAATTATACCATTTTTTACTTCCTTCCTCTTGGATAATCAGCTACTTTTTATAATTAAGCTTCTTGCTTAAGTTGACACCAATGACCGCGTGCGCCCAACCCCCACCAAAAAACCCCAAAAAACCCCAATCCCGTGATTAACCCGATTATTGCCGGTGGGCGAACGCAGTTCGATAAACTCACTGACCACAGTTCGCCCCTACAAAATCGACCCGCCTAAGGGCGGGAAAGAAAAGAAAAAAGAAAAAATAGGGAATGAGGGTAAAAGGGGAAAAAGGAAAAAGGGTTAGAGAGTTCTCCCGAATACGCAGACTACCCGAAAACCGTAATTGTTGATGCGGTTGACGCGGCGGAAGTAGTAGTCGTAGCGAATCGCGGAACGGCAGTAAGTAGGATTGTAGCCCCAGGAACCGCCCCGCAGAGGAGAACGATTATCATTACCATTTTCTATCCAAGCACTGCCATCCGTCGGCGCACCGTCATAGTTATCGTGCCAAGTATCGGCGCACCACTCCCGGACATTGCCGTGCATATCGTACAGTCCAAAGGCGTTTGGGGGAAATTGTCCCACGGGAGTTGTTTCGTTTCGATATTCTCCGTTCGGTTCATCGGCGTAGGTATTACTGGCATTGTAGTTAGCCAATTCCCCCGTAATGGTTTCCCCAAAGTAAAACGGGGTGGTGGTTCCAGCACGACAAGCGTATTCCCATTCCGCTTCACTCGGTAGTCGGTATTCCCGAACCGTTAGTTTTGATAATCTCGCACAGAACTCGATCGCATCGTACCAGTTGACTTGTTCCACGGGTCTATCCCAGTGCGTGGGCGATCCCCCCCTAGCCCCCCCTTCAAAAGGGGGGGAATCGGAAGCCCTCCTTTTTAAGGGGGGTTTGGGGGGATCTTTAAAATAGGCTGGGTTGAAATCAAGGTCTTGTTTAACTTTTAAATCCGTGCGAGAGGCGATCGCTTTCCACTGGGCCTGGGTGATGGGGTATTTACCCATAAAGAAGGGTGGGACAGTTACTTCATGTTGTGGTCTTTCCCTTCTAAATCCTTCCCAATTAAATTTTTTAACCAGTCTTTCGATTTCCTCATCTTCTGTTCCCATCAGGAAAGTTCCCCCCGGAATGGCGACCATTTCTAAGGTGATGCCTTTGCCCAGATCTTCCCTGAAATATTGGGACTGTTTCGACTCTTTTCTAATTTGCTCACCCTTCGCATTTACTCCCACCACCTCAAAGTTAAATACTGATAACAGTTGTTTTGGCTCTTCCGGTTCAAGCTTGAACTGATAGCCAATTGCTCTTTCTAGTTGCTCAAATCCGTCTTCTTCCCAATAATCAAGCCGGTGAATATCGCGCAGCTTCAAGCCAAGTTCTGACATTCGCAGATCAGGAATTTCGCATTCTTCTAACCTCATGGGAATAACAAAAATTGTCCCCGGTAGCATCTGTGCCAAGGTATCAAGTGCAATCCTCAACTCCCGTTGGATGTATCCCTGTTTATTAGCCGATTTCGCTGACAGACAGGCCAGAAAAATCTGACTAGCTTTAATCGCTTTCGGAATTTCATCTCGCCAAATTTGCCCCGGAATCAGGTCTTTTTTATCCAACCAAGGTTTATATCCCGCTTGCTTAAGGCGGTCATACAGTGCCAAAACTGCTGGTTTGTCCTCACTGGCATGGGCCAAGAAAATTTGGATCTCTGACTTTTTCATAACTTTTTCTTATGACCACAAGTAGGGGAGAGCCAGATTAACTGGCATAAAATCTCTAAATAAACCATTTAATTGATTATTACTCATTCTTAATTCTCCTGCCTACTGTCTCCTGTCTCCTGTCTCGGAGTCTCCTATCTCCTGTCTCCTCACCAACCACGACAATTTGGGATTTTTACAGCAAGTCCACTTTCTCACTTTCCCCACCCGTGACCTTTTTCCGTTAGATTATAAATGGATACAAAACTTAACATTTTATCCAGAATCTACCGAGAGGGCAGACCGTGCGGCCAGATACCCTAGAAAATAACCAGCATTCAGCCGATAATTCGCTAGTTCCCGAAGTTATCGCATTTAATCCCGAAATTGAGCCAGAGGAACCCGAATACTCGCCAAAACCGACAAAAACCAACTCTTGGCTATCGGGAAGAAAGGGTTTATTTATCGGTGTGGGATTGGGGGTTTTATTGACCCTAGGGGCGACTCGTTTCGCTAATCGACCCCAAACAGCCCAAAACCCCAATACTCAGCCCGTAGCGGCAAAAAATGAGGCACCGGCACAAACAGTAACCACCACTAGGGTAGAATTTACTCCCGTGGCCCGCACCCTGAAAGCGACTGGAAGCGTGGCAGCCGATGAATTAATCCCGATTCTTTCCCAAGCGACGGGACTACAAATCAAAGAAATCTTTGTCGATGAGGGTGATATCGTTAGCCAAGGTCAAATTTTGGCTCGTCTCGATGATACCGTCCTACAAGCGCAATTAACCCAAGCACAGGCTAATGTCGCCCAATCCCGATCGCGTTTGGCAGAATTGCAAGCGGGTAGCCGTAAAGAGGAGATCGCTAGAGCTAAACAAACTATTCAACGCATAAAAGCCGAAATTAGTCAAGCTCAATCGGATTGGGATTTGGCCAAAAAACGCGTCCAGAGAAACCAAAGTTTAGAAGCGGAAGGAGCGATCGCCCGGGATCGTCTCGATGAAGTCCTCAACGAAGAAAGAAACAAAGCGGCGATCGTACAACAGACCCAATCTCGTTTAGGAGAAGCAGAGCAGCAACTGGCACAATTGCAAGCTGGCAATCGTCCCGAGGTGATCGCCCAAGCTACAGCCCAATTAGCGGAAGCTCAAAGCCGTTTAGCCATTGTTAAAGCCCAATTAAACGAGACGCGCCTGATTTCTCCGGTTAGTGGCAAAATTGCCGAAAGAAATGGCCGCATCGGGGATACCACCAACGGTCAAAATGCTCTCTTTAAAATCATCGAAAACGGCCGTTTAGAGCTAAGATTGCGGGTTCCTGAGAATCAATTGCCCTTAATCCGCGTCGGAGCGCCCGTTACTATCACTTCCGATGCTAATAGCAGTTTAAAATTATCGGGACAGGTGCGCGAAATTAATCCCATCGTCGATGAGGCATCCCGTCAAGCAACGGTTAAAGTCGATTTAACTGACAATACAGGGTTAAAACCGGGGATGTTTTTACGAGGTGCGATCGTAACGAATACTAGCAATAGTTTAACTGTCCCCATGACCGCAGTTTTACCCCAAAAAGATAATCAAGCTCTAGTTTATTTAGTGGAACCTGATAACACTGTTACCGCCAAAACTGTGCAATTAGGTCAAATTATGCCCAATAACCGCGTGGAAATTCTCACCGGTTTACAAGCGGGCGATCGCATTGTGGTCAAAGGGGCAGCCTATCTCGGTGATGGCGACAAAATTACAGCAATCAGCGATCAGTAATCAGTAATCAGTGATCAGTAAACAGTAAACAGTAATCAGTAATCAGTAATCAGTGATCGGTAGCGGGGCAAACGGATGGAGAGTAAAGTTTATGATAAAGCTTATAAATTTGCCATTAGGATTGTTAAAGGCTATAAATATTTGTGTGAGACTAAACAAGAATATGTTTTGTCAAAACAGCTATTAAGGAGTGGCACTTCAATCGGGGCTAACATTGCCGAGGCTAATGGAGCTATTTCTCAAGCTGATTTTCGAGCTAAAATGTCAATAGCTTATAAGGAATGTCTAGAAACAAAGTATTGGCTGTCTCTATTGAAAGACACGAATTACATAGAGGAAAGAGCCTTTCAAAGTATCAATGATGATGCGGAGGAAATTGGTAAAATGCTTTGGGCTATTCTAAAAACCTGCCAAGAAAATACCAAAAACCAAAAACCAAAAACTGATAACTGATAACTTACCCACTGATAACTGATAACTGATAACTGATAACTGAAATTATGGCTTTTAATATTTCTAATTGGTCTATCAAAAATCCCATTCCGACGATCCTGATCTCCCTGGTTATGGCCTTAATGGGATACATTGCCTTTCTAGGATTAGGGATTGATCGCTCTCCTAATATTGACATTCCGGCCGTGATTATCACCGTTAATCAACCCGGTGCAGGTCCAGAGGAATTGGAAACCCAAGTCACCAAAAAAGTCGAGGATGCGGTGGCTGCTTTGGGTAATATCGATCAAATTACTTCTACCATTAACGAAGGCAGCAGCACCACCACCGTTAACTTTATCCTTGGCACTAACAGCGATCGCGCTACCAATGATGTACGCAATGCCATAGCGCAAATTCGGCAGGATTTACCCCAAGATACTAATGATCCAATTGTCCAACGTTTAGAATTTGCTGGGGGTGCGGTGATGAACTATACCATCTCCTCCCCGAAAAGATCGATCGCCGAATTAAGTGATCTAGTTGATCGTCAAATTGGCCGCGCTTTAACGGGAGTGCCGGGGGTAGCACGAGTCGATCGCGTTGGGGGAGTCGATCGAGAAGTGCGTGTAGATTTAGATCCCGGCCGTCTGATCGCCTACGGTATCACGGCCACGGCGGTTAATGAGCAAATCCGCAGTTTTAATATTAATTTACCCGGAGGGCGCTCGGAAATCGCCGGCAGTGAACAAACTGTCCGCACCCTCGGCAGCGCTGAAACGATCGAAGATTTGAGAAATTATCAAATCTCTTTACCTAACGGTGATAGCGTCCCCTTAAGCAATTTAGGGACAGTTAGCGATAGTTCCAGTGATCCCCGACAAATGGCCCTTTTAGATGGGCAGCCAGTGGTGGGTTTTTCGATTCTACGGGGGACTGGCAGCACCTTGGTGACGGTAGAAACAGCAGTACGCCAAGAAATCGAGAATTTAAAGAAAAAACTGCCCGAAGATATTAAATTTCAATTAATTTTTACCCGTGCTGACTCAATTCGTGCTAGTTACGAAAGCCTTCTTAGCGATCTCCTGATTGGTTGTATGATGACGGTGATCACGGTGGGTCTATTTTTAGGCAATTGGCGCGCCACGATTATCACGGGTTTGGCCCTGCCTTTGTCCATTTTCCCGACTTTTTGGGTGATGCAGTCCCTAAATTATACCCTTAACGGTATGACCCTGCTGGCGTTAGCTTTAGCTTTGGGTAATCTGGTCGATGATGCGGTGTGTATGGTGGAGGACATCGATCAACATTTAGCTATGGGTAAAAAACCCCTGCAAGCGGCCTTTGATGCCTCAAAAGAGATTGGATTAGCTGTTTTAGCCAGTGCGGCGGCAATTATGGCGGTATTCCTGCCGGTTGCTTTTATGGGCGGTGTGCCAGGGCAATTCTTTCAACCTTTCGGCGTTACGGTGGCGGTTTCTACCCTATTTTCCAGTTTGATCGCTGTCACCGTCACCCCGATGTTAAGTGCCTATATTCTACAGCCGAAAAAGCTCAAAACTGGTGATAATAATCCCTCCTCGCGCCCCCGTTTTCGTCCCTACAAAAGTTTGTTAACCTGGGCTTTACGTCATCGAATCCTGACTTTATTGGCGGCTTTGGCCTTTTTTATCGGTAGTTTACAGTTAGTTCCCTTGATTCCAAAAGGGTTATTTAGTTCTGGGGATACTGGATTAAGTACGATCAGCATAGAATTGCCTCCCGGTGCGACTTTGAATGATACTGTTGCCGTGGCCAATCAGGTGAATAGTTTACTGCAAAAAAATCCCGCCGTCGCTAATGTTTTGGCTATTCCGGGAGATTCAGGACGGGTAAATACCGGGTTAATATATGTTAATTTAGTTCCTAAGGAACAGCGATCGCTAACTCAACGGCAATTTGAGGAACAAACCCGCCGGGATTTCCAGAAGATACCTGGTGCTAGAGTTAGTTTTCGTGCGCAGGGGGGAGCAGGAAGCACTAAGGATGTCGCTATTATTTTAAAAAGTGAAAATGGCGATATTTTAACCCAAACTGCCCAAAAATTAGAGCGAGAAATGCGGGCTTTACCCGGTTTTGTCGAGGTAAGTTCCGGGGTAAGTTTAGTTAAACCGGAGATTATTATTCAACCGGATCCCGTCCGGGCTGCTGATCAGGGAGTCTCGGTCAGAGTGATCGCCCGTACTGCGTCTTTAGCTTTAATCGGCGATAATGAGTTTAATTTAGCTAAATTTAACCTTGCTGACCGACAAATTCCCATCCGGGTAAAAATTGCCAACGATGGACGCAGTGAGATAGAAACTCTGCAAAATTTGCGGGTTCCTAGCAGTAATGGGACGTTAGTACCGCTTAACTCGGTGGCGACAATTAGCTTAGGTAGTGGACCTGCGGAAATTCAACGCTTTAACCGTCAACGTCAGGTTAATATTGGAGCTAATTTAGAGGGAGTTTCTTTGGGAAGTGCGGTGACACAAATTCGCACTTTACCAATCATGAAAAACTTACCCCCAGAGGTGACAGAAGAACCCTTTGGTGATGCTCGTATTATGCGCGATATCTTCGCTCGTTTTTTGGGGGCGTTAAGTTTAGCAATTATTTCTATCTATGGGATTCTGGTATTGTTGTATAACAATTTTCTCTATCCCCTAGCGATTCTAACTTCCCTTCCTTTATCGATTGGTGGTACTTTAATCGCTCTTTTAATTACCCAAAAAGAGTTAGGTTTATACGCTTTAATTGGCATAGTTTTACTGATGGGGTTAGTCACTAAAAATGCGATTCTGTTGGTAGATTTTGCCCTGAGTGGCATTGAGTCAGGGAAACCGCAATTTAAGGCGATGATTGATTCGGGAGTCTCTCGTTTACGACCAATTATTATGACCTCCGTTTCCACAGTTGCCGGGATGTTACCGATTGCTTTAGCTTTAGGTGCAGATGGGGAAATTCGCGCACCGATGGCGATTGCCGTTATTGGTGGTTTTACCACTTCCACCCTATTAACTTTGGTGGTTGTGCCGGTAATCTTTACTTATATCGATAGTTTTTACTATTGGTTGCGGGGATTGTTTGTTAAACAAAAACCCAAGTCGATTTAGTACAGAAAACGGGTTTCTCCGAGAAAACCGTTTTCTACTCATGCACTCGTGCAAAAAGGGGAATAAATAATCAGTCTTTAATAACCAGATTTAGTAGTAAAATATCTCTCTGAAAGCTTGAGAAAAAACCCAGAGAAACTTACCCATGAATCCCTTGACAGTCACAGATAAAACTCTATCTCTTCCCCCCATGGGCTGCGGTACTTGGGCCTGGGGAAATCGTCTTCTCTGGGGTTACGATGAGAGTATGGATAGCCAGTTACAAGGGGTTTTTAATCTCTGCGTCGAGCGGGGTGTCACCCTATTTGATACGGGAGACTCCTACGGCACAGGCAAACTCAACGGACAGAGTGAGAAGCTATTAGGACGCTTTACAGGGGAATATAGCGGTTATAACGCTGATCATATCCGTATTGCTACCAAAATCGCTCCCTATCCTTGGCGTTTAACCCGTCATGCCATGGTGAAAGCTTGTCAAGCTTCGGCAACCAGATTAGGCCGCCCAGTGGATTTAGTGCAAATGCACTGGTCAACGGGCAATTATGCGCCATGGCAGGAGGGAGGATTATTAGACGGATTGGGGGATTGTTTGGAAAAGGGGTTAGTTAAAGGGGTCGGTTTATCCAATTTTGGACCGAAAAGATTGAAGTCTGCCTATCAAAAGTTTGCCAGTCGCGGCATTCCTATCACCAGTTTACAGGTACAGTATTCTCTCCTTTCTACTTATCCTCTCACTGACTTAGGATTAAAGGAACTATGTGATCAATTTGGTATTAAAATTATTGCCTATAGTCCCTTAGCTTTGGGGTTATTAACGGGGAAATATCGAGATAATAAAAACTTACCCCCTGGATTACGTCGCTTCCTTTTTGGTCAATTAATTCCCGCTATTTCGCCTCTGATAAGTTGTCTAGAAGTTATCGCCCAAGCTAAAGATAAAACTATTAGCCAAGTTGCCTTAAATTGGTGTATTTGTAAGGGAACAATTCCTATCCCCGGAGCTAAAAATGTTCGGCAAGCTGAGGATAATTTAGGCGCTTTAGGATGGAGTTTAGACAGTGGAGAAATAGCAGAATTAGATAAAATTGCCGCAAGTTTAGATAAAAAAATGGTACAAAATATCTTTCAAACTAAGTAGGGTTGGCTGAAAAAGCTTGTTGGTGGGGTGTGGAACGAACCACAAAGACACAAAGGACACAAAGATTGATCGCTTATAAGTTAAACTGATCAGACAAAGAATAAGAGAGCCAATTTCCCCCCGATTACTCGAAGAACTGGCAATTTTTGAGGTCAAAAAAGCCTAAAGATATTGTCCAACAAGGTTTTTAGATTTATTCAGCAAACCCTACTTATCTTGAGAGACCAATTTTAAGCTAGGACGGGGTTGGATTGTTCCCCCATAAGCGACGGCAGTGTGAGGAGATAGGACAAGATGAGGAGATATCCCCAGGGAAATTCGATAGATTTCCCCAGCTTTATCCATTAATTGCTGTTTAACTGGCTCTTTCGGCAAATTTTGCCGCCAAGCTAGGGGAATCCCCTCGATACCGTTGTACAATCCCGCCCAAATTCCCGCTAAAGTGGTGGTTAATTGCCGTTGATAGGGACTAAAATTAGCACGACGCACGCTCACGGCGAAATCCTCGCTCGTTTGCAGAAAGGTATAGAGAGAAACTGCGATCGCAATTCCTAAAGGTGAGCTATCTTGCACCCAAGTCGATAAAGTGGACTCTAGGGGACGATTTTGCCTTAAAGCTGACTGAATCTGCTCTAATAGCTTATTCTTGGGGTTAATAGTTAGTAATTGCCCGATTAACTGATTTAAAGGCCTTTTTCCCTGTAATAACAGACCCACTGCCTCTCCCCAAATTATCGCTTCTTGTCGGGTTAACTGGGAAATTAAGCCCTTTTTCAGCCAAAAATTTAATCTAGCTTGCCAACGTTCCCCATGGTCAGGCCAGGTTAAAATCTCCGGCAACAGCACAAATAATAACGCCGATTCCGACCGATCCTTAGCTGCGATCGCAAGTGAAAAATCCTCCTGAGATTGCAGAGCTTGCAAAAGCAGGGTCGTCCTCGGTGTAGCCTCATAGTTAAAGGCTGGTATTAGGGGTTGATTATGCAAGGATTCCCCAATATATGCCCCGATTAACCCTCCCTGAAGGCGATCGAGGGGTGAAAAGACCTTTTGCATAAATTAGCTCAATTTGCCCGGTAGGTGACTTCCCCGACTTTGCCCAGTTGCCCCAGTTGTTTAGCATTGGCATTATTAACGGCAACGTAAACCCCGCCGGCATTACCCGCTCTCACGGTTAATTCTCGGTTTGCTTGCCAAGTGCGATGGGTTCCCTGGGGCAGCACACCCTCAAATTCTGTCTTCCCATCCACCACCACCCGCAGCCAGCAGTCATCCTCCAGTTTTACCCCCACCACCAGCTGCTGATTATTACTGGTTTTGTTGGCTACCGGTTGAAGGGGATTGCTTTTCCGTTGGACAATTTGCTGTTGTGGCAAGGAAGGCGGCGGTAAGCGATTCGATTGCAGTACCGATTTTTGCAGGACGTGGGATAGGGTTTGTACGGAACCAATAACTAAGATTAAATAGAGAAAATAGAGATGAATCGGGCGAATTTGAAGACTTGGCAGCGATAAAGAGGGTTTTGTTCCCCTAAAAAAGTTATTGACCTTGGTGGGAAAACGCCGGCTAATCGTCTCACCATCCAGGGACAGACTATCAGCAAATTGTTTGATTAACCAACGAATATAAATCGGTTCGGGCAATGCCTCCAAATCCCCCGCTTCCAGTGCTTCTAGGCGATGGCGCGGGATTAGGGTTTTCTGGGCAATGTCCTCGAGAGAAAGGGACTGTTCTAGGCGATTTTTTTGCAAATAAACGCCGATTTCCAGTAATTTGGTTCGCTGTTTATGCTGGGGATCAAGTTGTGATTGGAGAAGGCGAAACATATCGCTATTAGGGGCTGACTTTCAGCTTAGTTAATCTGGTTCTTTAAATATTTCAGTTCATCAAGGGTTAAAAAACGGTAATCACCCAAGGGTAAGGGGGAATTATTACCAGAGTTTAGTTGAATACGACCGATGGCACTGCGATGAAGTTTCAGGACGCGATGGCCCAATTCTTCCGCTACAGAGCGAATCTGCCGATTTCTTCCCTCCACTAAAATAACTTCTAGTAGGGTTTTTTGGTCGGTTTGCTTGAGGATCTCAACCTGTGCGGGTAAGGTTTTTTTTCCCTCTAAGAGGATACCTTCTCGCCAACGCTGGAGAGCAAGTCTATCAATGGCACCATCTAGCCAAACCCGATAGGTTTTGGGCAAATGATAACGGGGATGGGTGAGGGTGAGGGTCAGTTGACCGTCGTTGGTGAGGAGTAAAGCCCCAGTGGTGTTGATGTCCAACCTGCCTACGGGATGTAACCCAGTCCCGCCAGCGAGGGAGTCGGGCAAAAGGTCGATTACTGTCGGCCGGTTTTGTGGATCCTTACAGGTAGAAACCACGCCAATGGGTTTGTTGATCAGTATATACAATCTTTGGGGACGATTGGCCGGTTCAATTTTTTTTCCGTCTATTTCTAGGTGATCTTTTTCGGGGTCGGCTTTTTCTCCTAACTGCACGATTTTGCCATTCCGTCTCACCCGGCCGGCTACGATCATCTCCTCCGCCCTTCTTCGGGAGGCAATTCCCCACTGGGCAAGGATTTTCTGGACTCTCTCCGCCATTTTTTTTTAGTTTTTAACCCTTTCTATCTCCTATTATAGGCATCCTAAAAGGGTTTTTTCGCCCAAAAAGTGAAGAAAAACCGAATATCTCCGGCTGCCTCTTTGATTTTTTTTCTTGGAAAACTTCTCAAAAAAAAGGAGTAATCCCTTGACTTGGGCGGCGGCTTCGGTTATACTTTTCTTACAATGGGAATCTATGCCTTTTTCTTTGGACTCCACCACTCGATTATATATAAAGTCTTATAAAAATATTATGGCAAAAAGCCGTGAAAAAAGCAAGCAAAATTTTGCCGACAATTGTTAAAAAAGTCGGGCTAATTTTTTTTACGGGGGGATATGACTTTAAACGGGTTATTTCTCGGTTATCCAAGCGGTAAACTTTGATTGATGATAAATTGGGGACGTAAGCGACGGAGTTTGCGTCTCTTTGTTATAATTCAAAGGCTAGGCTATAATAACTCTTCATAAACACCGATAATTTTAGTCAAAGATGTAAAAAAATGAATATTCAACTCGTGGAATCTCTAGTTAATGCAATTAAATCCTTGTCCCTAGAAGAACAAGAATTGTTAGGAAAAAAACTCAAAGATCACCCCTCTTGGGAAATTGCATTAGAACGAATTGACGCAACTCGAAAAGCCATTTATGAACGTCGTCAGGGAAAACCATTTAAAACCGATGTTACTGAAATTATTCATCAAATGAGAGAAGAAAGAGATCGGCAATTGATGGAAGAAATTGTGAGTGAATAGAGAAAATAATGACTAATACATTTATCTGTGTTGATTCTAGTTTTATAGTTCGTTTAACAACGGTTGAACCTTCTGTAACAATGTACAGTCAACTCTGGCAAAAATGGATGACCGAGGAAAATTTAGTGATTGCACCAACTTTATTATGTTACGAAGTCACTAACGTATTTTATCGTCTGAAAAAAGCTGGTCAAATTTTGGAGACGGAAGCGCAAACCCTCCTTACAGAAGTCTTAGATTTACCTATTCAGTTTCATGGAGATCATTACCTCCATTACCAAGCAATAGAAATTTCGCAAACCTTGAATCTTCCTGCTACTTATGATGCCCATTATCTAGTATTAGCTCAACGATTTCAAGCAAATTTATACACTAGCGATAAACGCTTATTTAACAGCGTTAAATCTTCTCTAAGTTGGGTTCATTTGGTTGAAGTGTAGATTTTTATTTCTCTCTCAATAGCTTTAGTTTTATTTAACCTGACTAGGCAGTATGCTTAGAAAAGCACAAAAGTCGAGCTAGTTTTGCTTACGGGGGGATATGACTTTAAACGGGTTATTTCTCGGTTATCCAAGCGGTAAACTTTGATTGATGATGAATTGGGGACGTAAGTGACGGAGTTTGCCTCTCTTTGTTATAATTCAAAGACTAGGCTATAATAACTCTTCATAAACACCGATAATTTTAGTCAAAGATGTAAAAAAGTAAGAGCATTATTGTGATAGGGTGTAATTAGTATAATTAAAGTAAAAATTATTCCAATGTAGCCATGATTAAAAATATTAATGTAACTGGACTTAAATCTGAACAAATTCAGCAGATACAGGTACTTATTGCTGCATTTAAAGCTCAAAATCAACTCAGTAAAAGTGAAACTGAAATTGATATGATTGAATACCTATTGGAAAATCCTATAGAGGTTGATAATTTAGAATTTATGAAACGAGAAGAAATTTATGACAGAACTTAAAAATCATAGTTGTTTTGTTGATTCTAATATTTGGCTTTATGCTTTTTCCACTGATAAAAAAGAAGAAACTAAAAGAATATTGGCAAAACAATTAATTAAAGAAAAGTCCATCATTATCAGTACCCAAATAATTAATGAGGTTTCTTGTAATTTACTTAAAAAGCATAAGCTTGATGAAAAACAACTGTTTAAATTAATTATTTCCTTTTGAAAATATCAAGTTATATCATTTAATCTTGATATTTTTGAATCTGCATCTAATCTGAGAACTCAATATCATCTATCATTTTGGGATAGTTTGGTGATTGCTTGCGCTTTATTTTCTGATGCAAATATTTTGTATTCAGAAGATATGCAGGATGGTTTAACTATTAATAAAAAATTCACTATTATTAATCCCTTTAAGCAATAAAATTATTTTACTGGTTAATGATGATAAATTTAGCATTAACTAGGTGATATTCGTACCAATGCAGCTAGTTTAATCATTGCTAAATATTCCTCTGGGGGAAATTTTAAATAAACCTATTAACGGATCAGATTCATTATTATCTTGAGGAGTTTTGGCAAGTATTAAAACTTCAAACACCTCACCCACATTTAATTCAGGGGTGGCAATTTCAATCTTATTACCGGGTAAAACCTGAGTGCTTATATATAAAGTATCTCCTGTCATTTTTTTAACAGATAAATAGTAGAAGTCATGACCAAATCTTCTTAACCAGAACTAACTTAGCTGACAATTAATTCTTTGTACCAATGCCATCACACAAATGTCTATCTTCCTCCCTGACATTAATATTATTCTGCAAATAAGCCCGCACCCAATCGCAACTACGCCCCATTAAATCACTTAAACCCCAGTCTGTCCCAAGATTCCAGAGTTTGATAGTGTTGTCCCAACTACCGCTCACCAAAGTCTTGCCGTCGGGACTAAAATTAACGCTTCTGACACGGTCATCATGCCCATGGAGGGTGTGGATTTCTTGTCCTGTTTTTACATCCCAGAGTTTGATAGTTTTGTCATCACTACCGCTCACCAAAGTCTTGCCGTCGGGACTAAAATTAACGCTTGAGACATAGCCATCATGCCCCTTGAGGGTGCGGATTTCTTGGCCTGTTTCTACATTCCAGAGTTTGATAGTCTTGTCAACACTACCGCTCACCAAAGTCTTGCCGTCGGGACTAAAATTAACGCTTCTGACACGGTCATCATGCCCATGGAGGGTGTGGATTTCTTGTCCTGTT
>NZ_JBHFLL010000348.1:0-14380 GCF_041928595.1 Microcystis sp. BLCC-F209 | reverse complement strand
TTTGTACCAAGCGATGTACCACAAGAAGGATAATGCAAGGTTTTTGAAAGTCCCAATCCTATTTTCGCAGCATGAACATCGGACTTTAACAGGTCAAAAGCCTTATTTTAAAAGGTTTTTACCATTATTCAGCAAACCCTAATTATAAATTACAGTGTTTCTCATAGAAATGAAGTACGGCGGTATTTGTCATCATCTCTAGACTACCCCGAAAACCAGAGACTTTTGACCTCACCTAACCCGCACCGCTGCCCAATAAAAATAAACTTAACAGGGTGCCACCATTCCAGAGACTATGAACCAACATCGAGGATAATAAATTTTTCGAGCGGGTGTAAACAAAGCCAAGAACACAACCTAGGACAGTTAAAGGCAGCACTTCTGACAAATTTTGGTGAGCAAGGGCGAAAATCAAACTACTAAGCGCAATTGCACCCCAGACGGGTAGATAACGAGTCAAAGAAGCTAGTAAAAAGCCGCGAAAGACGATTTCCTCGAAAAAAGGAGCGGCAAGGGAAGCAGTAAAGCCAAAACAGAGCAAAGCGAAGGTATTCTGTGATTCTAGGGCTAAAGTCAGCAGCGGATTACTACCCCCTTGTCCTTGCCAAATTAGTTGATTGAGCAAAGAAACGATAATAACCAGGGGTAAAGCGACGAAATAGCCAGCTAACCCCCAGAGAAGCCAAGGACTAAAGAGGTTAAAACGAAACCAATCGGGAGGTAAAGGGCGAAAAGGCTTGATTGCTAGATATAAAACCGATAAACTGCTCACTGTTAAGGCTAAATAACTAACTACAACGTATATTGCTTTAGCTTCTAGGTTAAATTTTTCGGGATTGAGACTCAAGAAACTCGATAAAATCCCGAAAATTACCGGTAAAACAATTTGTCCGACGAAAAAGAAACCAATAATTATTCCCCACCAGAGGGTTTCTCCTCCCCACTTAGTTTGCCAAGCGAGACTATCATCTAAAAAGAGCAGCGATTGCCGTTTGCGGAGCAGCCACTGCACTAATAAAAAGACCAACAGCAGAAAACCGATTAAACCGCCGATAAGAGGCAACACAGCCAGTAAAATTAGTTTAATTAAGGCATTAGCCGCCACTTCACTCTGTTCTTCCTCTAAAGCGAGTAAATCCTCTTGACGATTTTCGAGACTATATAATTTTTCCAGAATGGTATAACGAAACCATCCTTGAAAATTGCGCTCGATTCTCGCTTCAGCATCGGGGGCAATTTGGGGGGGTTCACTGTACAATCCCTCTAACAGCAGTGCATTTTTTAAAACAGCAGGTTTATAGTTCTCAAATTCTGATTTTTCCTTGATGTTTTGCCAGATTTGCCTTGCCGCATCCAAGTCACCTTGACTAGCTTGAATGAGACTTAATTTTAGATCTAAATCCTTTAGGGAATTGATTTCCCGCTCAAGGGATTTTTTTTGTTCGGGATTAACTGCTGATTTTTTTAGTTCGGTGATTGTTTTTTTGGTACTTTTCTGGGCTGATAAATACTGTTCCTCGGCAGTGATATAAGGCTCTTCACCGATCAGGGAAGTTTGAATTAGTTTAAGATTAGCAAATTCCTCGCTATTAGGATCAGCATCGCTGCTTAGAGTCGTAGCTTGTAGATTGAGATTGGTTTGATACAGTTGAATATTCGATTGGATTTGAGGCTGATTAACACTAGAAATTAAAGCTGTAACCACTGGAGTTAAAGCAATAATTGTTAAGACAAAAGCGATCACTTGTTTGAGACTTTGCCAGGGGAGTTTTTTTGAAAAATTATCGAACATGAAAATAGGGAATTGGGAGTTAGGGGTTAGATGGTGGGGTTTTAGGGTTTTAGGGTTTTAGGGTTTTGGGGTTCTAGGGTTTTAGTTGAATTTCCCCATTTCCCCATTCCCCTATTCCCTAATTATTAACTAACTACTTGAGAAAAAAGCTTTTCGTATTGATCCAAAGTCTTTTCAAAGGCATAATTTTCCTCCGCGTATTGTCGTCCCTTTTCTCCTAGTATAGTTGCTAAATCTGGGTTTTTGTATAGCTTTAAAATAGCTGTAGCTAATGCCTCCGGATCTTCAGGATTAACCACCAAACCACCACCACTACGCTCGATCGCCCTAGCAGCAGTTCCATCGGCGGGAACAGAAGCAATAATAGCACGACCACTAGCTAATAATACCTGAATTTTGGACGGCATATTAAAGGAAATAACGTTATGTTTTTGCATCACCATACCCACATCAGCAGCGGCTAACATTTCTGGTAATTTTTCCCGGGGTTGAAAGGGTAATAAAAGCACATTACTGGCCCCCTGTTGTTGGCGATACTTTTCTAGGCGATCGAGGGCTTCTTTTTTACCAACAATTACCACTTTAATCTCAGGAATATTAACTAATTGAACTGCGGCATCGATCAGGGTTTCTAAGGGTTGAGTTAGGGCAATATTGCCAGAATATAAAACAATAAACTTGCCCTCAAGATGATTTTCTTGGCGGAAATAATTATGGTTTTTCGGCAAAGGTTTAATAAAGCTGACATCCACCCAATTAGGAATTTCAATAATTTTCTGACTCGGCACATTTTTAGTGAGGAGATTTTTGGTAAAACCATCGGCAATAACTGAGATTTTGCTGGCAGTTTTGTAGGCAAATTTTTCGAGACGACTAAAAACTTTAATCATTTTCTGATTAGTTAATAATCCCACATGAACTGCCGCATCAGGCAGAATATCCTGCAAATTTAGAATGATCGGTACCCCGTATAATTTACTCAATAAAGCGGCGGGAACGCAAACGGGTAATCCGGGGACAGTTAAGAAAATTAGATCGGGTTTTTCGCCTTTGAGAGCCTGAAAGAAACTCAAAAAAACAAAGCTCAATTCAAAGAAAATTCGATTTTTTAAACTTCTTTGGGGACGGGCCCAGACGTAGGAACGTTGAATTTTAACACCATTTCGTTCTTCTTCTAGATAGATTTTTCCTCGGTATTCGGGATCGATTTCACTATTAGGATACCAAGGAAAAGCGGTTAAAACCCTGACTTGATGACCTCTTTTAACCAATCCCTCCGCCAATTCTGTCATTAGGGGAGCAATGCCGATCGGTTCGGGATAATAGTTATAAGAATAGAGCAAAATTCGCATAGGGATGGCAATTTGGTTGGGCGATTCAGTTTCATGATTTTATCAATAGTTACTGGTTTTTTGACAAATCGGATTCGCCTTTGTCAGGGATTACCCTAGAAAGAGGTGAGGATTAGCGGTGGGAGATGCGGAAAAAAAGGGAAATTAGCTGATCAATTAATGCTCAAAACCCCTAACTATTCCTCCTTACCCCGGCCTAAATACTGACCCTTATTTTTCTCGTACCCGGTGGCCGATATCACGACGATAATAAATGCCCTGAAAGTGTATCCTTTTCACCGATTGATAGACAAGTTCGATCGCCTGATTAAAATTAGACCCCATAGCCGTGACACCCAAAACCCGGCCGCCATCGGTGAAGATATCGCCGTGTTTTAAAACCGTGCCAGCGTGGAAAACGATCGCCCCTGCGGTTTCAGCGGCCTTAATTCCCGTGATTAACTGGCCTTTTTCGTAGTGGTCGGGATAACCGGCAGACGCAGCCACCACACAAACGGCACTACCGGAGCGCCATTGTAAAGAGGGGAAATCAGTTAATTTTTGTTGAGCGCAAGCCAGCAGCAGCGGTGCCAGGGGAGTTTCCAGTAGGGGTAAAACCGCTTGGGTTTCGGGATCGCCAAAACGACAGTTAAATTCGAGAACTTTTGGCTCTCCGGCGGGGGAAATCATTAAACCCGCATAGAGGACTCCCCGATAGTCAATGCCGCGTTTTTGCAGGGTAGCGACGATGGGAGCAAGGATGTCTCGGTCCACCGCTTCGATAATGGCGGCGGTGGCTATGGGTGCGGGGGCATAAACTCCCATACCGCCGGTATTTTTGCCGGTATCGCCTTCACCGATGCGCTTATGATCTTGGGCGGGTAGCAGGGAACGAAAGCTGATCCCATCGGTGAGGGTGAGGATGGACACTTCTTCCCCCTCTAGGAATTCTTCCACCACGACTTTAGTAAAGCCACTGGTAAAAAGATCATCGATCGCTTCTAGGGCCATATCTACGGTTTCGGCGACAATTACTCCTTTTCCTGCGGCTAATCCGTCGGCTTTCACCACGATGGGCGCTCCTTGCTCTCGGATATAAGTTTTTGCTAATTCTGCATCGGTAAAGGTTTCCGAGGCGGCGGTGATCACTCCGGCTTCGCTCATTAATTCTTTGGCCCAGGATTTGCTCGATTCAATTAGGGCCCCAGTTTGCGTGGGGCCAAAAACGGCAATTTCTTGGGCGAGAAGATGATCGGTAATGCCGAGGGAGAGGGGATATTCTGGCCCGACAACCACCAAATCGACGCAATTTTCCTGGGCAAAACGGCTAATTTCGGCAAAAGCCTCCATTGCTAGGGGGATATTTTCACATTGAGGCAAAATTGCCGTTCCCCCATTACCTGGAATACAGAACACTTGTTCTACTTGAGGCGATTGCAGCAGTTTCCAAGCTAGAGCGTGTTCTCGACCACCACTGCCGATAACGATAATTTTCACGGATAAACGCAGCCTAAATGACAATGGTTCAATTATCCCCTAGCTCTGGGGTGCCATGGGCTAGAAGTTGAGATTACTTAACTTTTTTCGATTTGACGGATTCAGGAGTCAGGAGATAGGAGTCAGGAGATAGGAGATTATTTTATTTATTCTCCCCACTCCCCCACACCCCACACCCTGCACCCACGAAAAACTTTTTCAGCAGACCCTAGATAGGGAACAGCTGATCACTGGATTTGACGGAGACAGGACAAATCAACTTGGCCGAAATGAATACTAAAAGCTACTTGCAGATTTTCTAGGGATTTAACCAACCAAGGCACCCGATCGCAAGAATAACTCTCGTAGTGGTTAAACAGAATCGAAAAACGTTTATCTAAGTGGGGTTTTGCCTGGGGACAGATCAAAACCAACTTGAGCAATAACCCCACAGTGCGAGTTACCCCCATATTGGTGATCATATCCATAAAAAGGTAATGATCGGGTTTTTGGCCGCTTTCCACCACCAGATAATTTAACAGTTGGCTAGAAGTACGCAGCATCAGAAATTGACTCGGTTTTTGTTGATCGCAATGGGGTAGGGTATTTTGCAGGATATCGTCGAGTTTTTGGTTAAATTGCCCCTTACCGTAGTCTAAGCAGGTAATCAGATAATCGTAGAGATCATTTTTAAAATCTTTATAGGTGCGGGTATAAACTGTATTCGCCAGAAAATTTTGCGAGAGAGCTTTATAAGTATAATTTCCTGCTACCTTCCCCAGATAATGCTTGAGGGCCCGATTTAGTTCCTTATCATTGAGCAGGGTGGGATTTTCTACCGGTTGAATGATTCTCACCGCTTCTTCCCTGATTTTTGGGCTATGGGCCGCCTGTGCCAAACGTACCTGATAGGTGACATAACGAGAGAGATTGACCTCGAAACGGTCCTCGGTTTTTACTTTAATACGTCTAACGGTTTGTCGCTGTTCTCGGGGGCTGTCATCACCGAGTAAATAGTAATCATAGAGGTAGGGATAACGATTAATCAGGGTTCCCAGGGAAGCGGCGGTGTTTTCGCTGTATTTGCCGCTAATAATTCTCGCCAGACGCTGCAGCTTAACGTAGTCATCCGAGAGGGTAAAATTTTTGACCAGATGGCGCAAAGTATTGGGGCTGCTGTAATGTCCCAGACGTGCGGAGGGCAAATTCTCCAGCAGCGATAGCAATTCGGGAATTGCCGGCTGATGGGTGGGCTGGGTTTGCCATCGATTCACTAAAATATGACAGCAGCGGTTAAAGAAATGATCAAAACGAATTTCGGCATCTTTGCCCTTGACAAGACGCTCTAGGGCTAAATAAATAGGAGCTTCTCGATGGCCCCCACCTTCGATAAACAGACGGCGAAAATCCTCGATTAATTGCTCGGGGGAATCGGTCCTGGCGCGGTCGAGCCAATAATCGCACAGTAGCTCTTCTTCGTCTCTTGTTTGTCTTTGTTCAGTGTTTAGACTAGCCATGGTTATTTGATTTAGCCCTCCTAAATCAGTAAGCGGATGGATTTTAGGGCTAGGACCATAAAGGGGTCAATTGTGATTAGATAGTAGATGGTTCCTTCTGATGATGCCCCTTTTTGGGTCATTATACTGATTGAGTCGATCGATTTTAGCTTGGCAAGTTTGGGAAAATTCCCTTTGGCTTACCTAGCCCAGCTTGCGGACTATGCCCAGATTAATAAAATTTTCGGCAGCGTCCCCTACTAATTAAGTTAACAAAAAGAAACCCCGACTAGATGTGATCTAAGTTACCGTTAAACCAAAATCCATGCTCTAGATCATTCGGAATTTACTCCTAAGTATTTTTATTGTCTATGCCCTGTCATTTATCCCTCAATCAACTAGATCAATTATTGTCCTTACAAGATAATTGTGACATAAGTTTTAGTCCCGATAGTTTAGTATCTGGCATTAATACCGATAGTCGTAGTATTAAGTCTGGACAAGCATTTTTGGCATTAAAGGGTGATAATTTTAATGGTCATGATTTTATCGATATGGCTATCGAAAAAGGAGCGGCGACCTTGATTGTCGATCAGCCAGTTTCGGTAAATTCCTCTAAAAATATTCCCGTATTCCTAGTCCAGAATACCCTAGAAACCTATCAGCAATTAGCCCATTGGTGGCGGAATCAATTTACTATACCCGTGATTGCTATTACGGGATCGGTGGGGAAAACCACCACTAAAGAATTAATCGCCTCCCTACTAGCCTCCCGGGGAAAGGTACACAAAACCCTGGCTAATTATAACAATGAGATCGGAGTGCCGAAAACTCTCCTGGAACTGGATGAAACTCACGATAGTGCCGTAATCGAGATGGGAATGCGCGGACCGGGAGAAATTGCCCTGCTCGCTCAAATCGCCCAACCGACGATCGCGGTGATTACTAATGTGGGAACCGCTCACATCGGTCGTTTAGGCTCAGAAGCGGCGATCGCCGAGGCTAAATGCGAGTTATTGGCCGAGTCTCCTTCTAGTAGTATAGCTGTTCTTAACCACGATCACCCTTTACTTACTGAAACGGCTAAACGGGTATGGCAGGGGGAAACAATTACCTATGGCTTCTCTGGCGGCGATATAGTCGGAGAATTACTGGATTTAAATACTTTACGAGTCAATGGACTAGATTTTAACTTACCTTTATCTGGTCGTCATCATGCTTTAAATTTTATGGCGGCCCTGGCTGTAGCGAAAATTTTAGGCATCGATTGGACTTCTTTGCAAGAGGGAATTAAGGTTAATTTACCCGGTGGTCGGGCCAAACGTTACCAATTAGAGCCAGATATCCTACTCCTCGATGAAACCTATAACGCGGGTCTAGAATCAATGTTAGCGGCCTTGGATTTACTGAAAGCTACCCCCGGTCAGCGTCATATTGCTGTTTTAGGCACGATGAAGGAGTTAGGGTCTTTTTCGGAGCAATTACATCGCCAAGTGGGTGAGAGGGTGCAAAAACTAGGCATAGATCGCTTGTTTGTCTTGGTAGATGACCCAGAAGCTAAGTTTATTGCTGAGGCCGCTACTGGGGTCGCTTGCGAATGTTTTCAAACTCACGCAGATTTAATTAATCGTTTAAAGGAAGTGATCGCTTCTGGCGATCGCATTTTATGCAAGGCTTCCCATTCCGTCGGGTTAAATCGGGTGGTGGAGGAGTTAATCAGTGATAAGCTGTTCGTAATTTAAATTGCCTGTTGAGATGAGGCAAGAGGCAACACCCCCCCTTGCCCCCCCGACGTCGGGGGGGTGTGCTAATCTAAGAATAAGCGGTTTCTTAGCTGATTGGGGGTTAGGGAATAGGTGTTAGATAATAGAGCATTTTTTAGCAAGAATAGCCGATTAAAAACTGTTTTTTCAGGGATTTTAGGGCTAGTTTTCTTTTTTTCGGCCGTGCAAGTCTCTTTTGCTCAACAATCGAGACGACTGGAGACTTATCTCCCGGATCTCAGTGGTTTAGCTTGGGTAGAAGCGGATATTTTTCTAGGGGTTCACGATGCCAAAAATAAGGGCAAAAACAGAGAGCCATCTCAACCAAGACTGAGTCTTTTACAGCTACCTACGCAGGAAAAACCGCTATTATGGCAGGTTTTAAGGGTAGATTGGCCAAATCCAGAGGGATTGAGTAACGATCTCGAAAGTATTACTCATATCCCAGAAACTAATTTATTTTTGTTGGCTGAAAGTGGCGAGAAAAAACCTTTTCAAAGACTATTTTTACTAGCATATAACCAGCAAAAAGTCAAGATAGTTGAGCAAATAAATTGGCCCACTGCGGTGGAAAATGTAGAGGCGATCGCTGTTAGTCGCCAAGGCGATCGTTATCTATTTATCTACGCAGAACGGGCCGATAGTCAAGAGAGTACAAAAATTCGCTGGACGGATATCTCGTTCAATCCCTTAAAATTCGGGGAATTTCAGTCGGTAACTTTTCGGAGTCCTTTTGGTAGCGGTAAAAATATTCGCCCCATCTCCGATTTAGCCGTAGATAAGCAAGGTAATATCTACATAGCTTCTGCTGACGATCCAGATAATGCGGGAGTGTTTAGAAGTGCTGTTTACCGTATTGGTCAAGTTACAGCCGATAATAGTCTAATTATTGCCCCTAATCCCCTAAAAATCGCAGAAATCGACGGCTCCAAAGTGGAAGCGGTGACCACCAGAGAATCTCCTAGAGGTGAAGTAGAAGTCTTTATCGGTACAGATGACGAGAATTATGGCGGTTTTCTGCGACCTCTGCTCTTAGATAATTAGCTATGGGTCGTCAGTATTCTCCGAGTAAGGAGTCGGTCGTCAGGAGATTATTTTTATTTATTCTTCCCACTTCATAATTCATAATTCATAATTCATAATTCATAATTCATAATTCATAATTCATAATTCATACTTTGTGCTTTTTGTCAAAAAAACTTTTTTTTTGCAATAAAACTACACAAAAAAAAGATCATCGTTGTGGGTGAAATTGACTCATTTACCTGTCTTAATTAGGATCACCTTCTAGATGTGGCAAGGGTTTCAGACATTGCTGGCCAAAAAAGCACAGGACAACCCATTATGAAATTCAGTAAAATCGCTGTAACTAGCATAACATCGTTGTTAAATAAAAATCTTTCTCAATTAATTTTTAAGAATTTATAAATATTGCGGAATGTTAATTTAAATATTCTCAAGTTTTTGGAGTCAATCAATAGTTTTTGCTTATCTTTGTCCAACATTGGGTTAGGAGACAGTTATCAGTTATCAGTTATCAGTTATCAGATGTGAGTTTTTAGTTTATTGTTTACTGAAAAAGCTCCCCACACCCTACACCCTACACCCCACACCCCACACCCTACACCCCTCTCCCTTCTCCCTGCTCCGCAACCCCTATTTTCCGTCTAAACTTTTGTATAGGGATGGTCTGGGAAAGCATGGATAACTCTTAGACTAATTAATTCGGGACTCACATCACAATATAGACTATGGCTTACTATTGGTTTAAAGCATTTCACCTGATTGGGGTAGTTGTTTGGTTTGCGGGACTATTTTATTTAGTACGTTTGTTTGTCTATCATGCGGAGGCAGCAACACAAACCGAACCAGCACAAGCTATTCTGAAAGCACAATACGAGATCATGGAGAAGCGACTCTACAATATCATCACCACACCTGGGATGATTGTCACCGTGGCCATGGCGATCGGTTTAATCTCCACAGAACCGGAAATTTTAAAATCGGGATGGTTACATATTAAATTATCCTTTGTGGCTCTTTTACTGCTCTATCATTTCTACTGTGGTCGCATCATGAAAAAGCTAGAAAAAGGGGAATGTAATTGGACGGGACAGCAATTTCGGGCTTTAAATGAAGCACCAACCCTGTTATTGGTAGTTATTGTCCTTTTGGCAGTATTTAAGAATCAATTACCCCTCGATTTGACCACTTGGTTAATTGTAGCTTTAGTGGTATTAATGGCAGTGACAATCCAACTTTATGCTAAAAAACGTCGCAAAGATCAAGAAAAACTTCGGCAAAATACTCCCCAAAAAGAAGAAGTAGCAACCATGTAAATTATCCTAATCCTTGCCTAGGTTTCTAGGATAACAGTTAAGAGTGGTTTGATAGCTGTGGGATGGTCTTTTTAGTCCATCCCAATTGTATAGGTAGCAACCTTTAGCCTTTAGATTTTTGGCTTTCTGCTATTTTTGAGCTTATACCAAAACTATTTGTAATAGTGTGATGAACTGCCAAGCTATGGATTGTTTCTCGCTGCTGCCGCGCTCCCTTCTCCTGTCTCGGAGTCTCCTAACCCTAACAACAATTTTTGATTTTTACAAGAGGTCCTATGAATAGTTGCTGGATAGATTGGGAAAAAATAACTAGAGATTTTCTTAATTCCCGCAAGCTCAGACAAGTTGCTGAATTGCGAGGATTCTATCGAGTTAATCCCTCTGGTATTCCTAGAATTCCTCCCGATTTGGAATTGAGAGACTACCAAAATACAGCGATTATCAGTTGGTTTCGTAATCGGGGACGAGGAACTTTAAAAATGGCCACCGGCAGCGGTAAAACTATTACTGCTTTAGCTATTGCCATGGAGCTTTACCAAGCGATAGAACTGCAAGTATTATTAGTAATTTGTCCCTATCGTCACCTAGTTAATCAATGGCAACGAGAAGCGGAAAAATTTAATCTTAAACCGATTTTAGCCTACGAAAGTGTCCATACATGGCAAAGTCAACTATCCACAGAGTTATACAATGTGCAAGCGGGTAATCAAAAATTTGTCACTATTTTAACTACTAACTCAACTTTTATTAGCGAGGGTTTTCAATCACAAATAAAATTTTTTCCCGATAAAACTTTAATCGTTGGTGATGAAGCACATAATTTAGGTTCCCCCCGATTAGAGGAATTATTACCCCGTTCTTTAGGTCTAAGGTTGGCTTTATCCGCCACTCCTGAAAGATATTTTGATGAGGAAGGAACTGACGCTATTCTTGAATATTTTGGACAAATTCTACAACCAGAATTTACCTTAGCTGATGCTATTAACAAAGGAGCTTTAGTCAATTATTTTTATTATCCAGTCTTGGTTGAGTTAACCGACGGTGAGGCTTTATTGTACGCAAAATTAACCCAAAGAATCGGCTGGACTTTGCAGAAAAATAGTAATTTAAATGGCAATGAAAATTTAACAGCACTGTTAATGCAAAGATCGCGATTAATTGGTTCAGCAAGTAATAAATTACAGGCTTTACAACAACTGATGCAAGAGCGTTTAGATACGGATCATACTTTATTTTATTGTGGGGATGGTTATGTGGAAAATTATACGGCTAATTATCGTCGTCAAGTAGAGGCAGTTACTCATTTATTGGGCAATCAATTAGGTTATCGAGTTGCTACCTACACCGCAGAAACTTCCCTAGAAGAACGAGAAAAAATTCGCCAACAATTTGAAGAGGGTTATCTGCAAGGATTAGTGGCAATTAGATGTTTAGATGAAGGAGTAGATCTGCCATCAATTCAAAACGCAGTCATTCTGGCTAGTAGCGGTAATCCTCGCCAATTTATTCAGCGTCGCGGGCGAATATTGCGCCCCCATCCCGATAAAAAACAGGCCACTTTATTTGATATGATCGTTATGCCACCGACCTTAGATCGAGAAACTTGGGAAGTAGAAAGGAATTTATTACGCAGGGAATTAAAACGCTTTCTAGAGTTTGCCCAATTAGCTATTAATGCTCAAGAAGCTGAGACTAAATTAGGGGAGATTCAAGATAGATATTGTCTTTTGTCTAATTAAAAGTTAAAAATTCATATTTTTGAAGCTTTTATGCTAGAATAGAAGTTAGTCAAGAATTGATCGCCGAGAAAAATTAACCCAACCGGATAGCGATCAATAAAGTTGTATAATTTTCTTTCCTCTCCTTCTAAATTTCTATGCCTCCCCGTCAACAACCCCGCCGCATTGCTCGAGAACTTGCCCTTTTGAGTTTAAGTCAGATTAAAGGCAATCCTGAAAACCTAGAACAGCAAACTTTAAATGATTTAATTTTAGTCGCAGTTAGAACCTTAACCCTGGAAATTCAAGAAACCTTAGAAACCGCTGCTGCTGAAATTAGTCGTGGTAATGAAAGGATTCTCGCTAGTGATACTAAGGCGACAAATCTAAAAAGCGCTCAAACTATGGTAAAAGAGGCAATTTCTCTTACCCACAATGCCATTAATCGTTTAGGAACCGTGATAGATTTTCCCGAAATTGTCCAGTTATCCAGTCAGTACGAAGTGCGGGAATATGCCCTAGAATTAATCGGTACAGTCTATCGTCGTCGTGCGGAAATCGAACAGGAATTAACCAGCGCTTTAGTGGATTGGCAACTACATCGTTTACCAAGAATCGATCGGGATATCCTGCAAATTGCCGTGGCAGAAATGCTCTATCTCGATATACCTCAAAAAGTAGCAATTAATGAGGCGATCGAATTAGCCAAACGTTATTCTGATGATGAAGGTTATCGTTTTATTAATGGCGTTCTCCGACGGGTAACGAATAAGCTAAACGAAGCAGAAAAAGCCGTATCTACCCAGAGTTAAACTGGTAGGAAATTAATACTACAATGACCAGATTTTATAGGGAAATTTCTGTAAATTGCTATTGTAGTATCGCTCATCTCCCGTGACTTCTTCGCCGATCCAATCAGGAATAGTAATGACTTGATCCTCTTGTTCCAACTCAATTTCAGCCATAATCAAGCCTTGATTGTCTCCCAAAAATTCATCAACTTCCCAAGTAAAATTATCCAGAGAAATGCGATGACGAATCTTTTCGACTAAAGGTTTTTCGCAGAGGTTTTCTAACATGAGTGCCGCATCTTCTAGGGGAATTGCATACTCGAATTCCTGACGACTAATGCTCTCAGTCTTGCCTTTAATGGTTAAATAACCCCGATCTCCAACTACACGAACTCGCACAGTTGTCAATCCATCTTGGGTAGGAATATATCCCTGACGATACAACTTGCCCGCAGCCAGCGATCGCCAGTGATCCCCTTTAACCAGAAACTTCCGTTCAATTTCAACAGTCATAGGTTTTTGATTAAGCCGTAACCACGGCAGCCCCCTGGGTTCCTAGTTGAATTAACTCGATCTTGTAGCCATTAGGATCTTCCACGAAAGCAATCACCGTAGAACCGTGTTTCATCGGGCCTGGCTCCCGGGTGACATTGCCACCAAGGGCTTTAATTTTCTCACAGGTGCTATAGATATCATCCACGCCTAGGGCAATATGACCGTAAGCATTACCGACTTCGTAGTGATCGACTCCCCAATTATAGGTCAGTTCGATGACAGCATGATTAGCTTCATCGCCATAACCGACGAAAGCGAGGGTAAATTGACCATTGGGATAGTCTTTCTGGCGCAATAACTTCATTCCTAGCACGTCGCAGTAAAATTGTAGAGATTCCTGCAAGTTATTGACCCGGAGCATGGTGTGTAAGAGACGCATGATTATTTTGAGATGACATCGATCGAAAAATTACTTATCCTTGATTGTAACCAGTCCTTGGGCCTTCTTATCTCCTTGAGGGTCAACAATTATACTAATACAAATGTACGGCTAACCAGTAAAACCACTTACTCCCAAAAGCGATTAAGTAAGTAGTCGTGCAAAATTAATTTCCTAGTCGAGACGGGAGACTCCGAGACAGCTATCAGTTATCAGATTTGAGTTTTAAGTGTGCAGTATTCAATCCGACATTCCGCACATCTTCATATATCTTTATATATTTTTACATTCCCCAAGATGTTTTGACGAAAAACCTTCATTGTAGAAACTACTATTGAGAACATTTTCAATAATTGATTTTTTCTGAGAAAACAAATTACAATCCTTCCCCTTGATGAAAATCGATCATTGTAGCTACAATCCTTACTGGCAAAAGGTTGTAATCAATGTATTAGTAAAAATTATCAATTGAATGTTAAGTACCTAAGCAAAATTAATTACACATATCTAAACACCTCTTGCCTCTTGCCTCTTGCCTCTTGCCTATCTTCACTAGGAAATTAATTTTGCACGACTACTTAAGAAGTGCGGAAGGTGGGTGGCTCTCTTAGGTTTGGTGGGCAAAATGTATTCTAAGATACATTCTTCCTAGCGAGCGAGTGGAAGGAACCACAAAGACACAAAGGACACAAAGATTGATCGATCCTATATAAGTTAAACTTATCACACAGAACCTAGAA
>NZ_JBHFLL010000347.1:0-3669 GCF_041928595.1 Microcystis sp. BLCC-F209 | reverse complement strand
CAAGGGCAAACACTTCAGGATAGTCGATTAATTGTAAACTAGAACGGGTTAATAATTTGCCTTGTGCTGTTTTCTGACAATCTAAATTATTGATCCAATCCTGTGCCTCAGTTCCTGCTGTCCACAATAATAAATCAATGGGGACAACCTCATTTGTATTATCTTTAAATACGGTCATGGAATTAGCGATAACTTCCTTTAATCCCGTGTTTAAATAGAGACTAACATTCTTGGCTAAAAGGGAACGGTAGGACGCAACACGCACCGATTTAGGAAAGTTTTGCAGTATTTCCTCGTTCCTTTCCACTAGATGAACTTTGCCTTTTTTTCCTAAACGATCAGCCACCTTACAGGCTAATTCTACACCATTGAGACCGCCACCAATAATTGCTAAATTAATTGAGGATTTTCCTTGAGTTTCTAAGTCATGAATTGCCGTTTGTAATCTTTCCACATCCTCTAAACTCCGAAAAGTTAGCCCATAATCGGCTAACCCCGGTATAGCTGGCCAACGATTCCGTACTCCCACCGCTAAAATCAGGTAATCGTAATCTATAATCTCCTCATTTTCTAAATATACTTGATGATTATTTAAGTCAATATTACTGGCTTTTTGAGTTTTTAAATTAACCTGAGTTCCTGTTAATAATTGACGGTAGGAGGGAGCAATTTCCCAGCGTTGCAATTCTCCTGTAATTAGTTCATAGAGAAGGGGAGTAAAGAGAAAATGGTCTTTCGGTTCGACTAAAGTTATTTGCCATTGACCCGATTTTACTGCTGTTAATCGACTCAGATCGAGCGCCGTGTATAACCCTCCAAAACCCCCCCCCAAAATGCAAATCTTAGTCATTAGGTTATTCATGGATTTTTATTCTCAGTTGTGTTTAAGATGGGTTTCAGTTCCGAAACTAATTGTTCTGAACGAATAATTCTCGCCGGGGGCAAAAGATGATAGTGAGTGTCAGCAAAAATAGTAGAATCGGTCTTAATATTCAAGTCTTTTGGTTCATAAATTGTTGGCACAACCCGACTTAATTCTTCGGCAGATTTGCAAATATTAGCAACGGTTTTACCTTCATTTTTGGCATAAACCTAGAGCAAAGAAACCACCAGAGTTCCCCCTTTTGCTTCTAAATCTTTCTTGAGTTTTTCAATCACTTTAATTGAGTGAGCAGAGCCAGCACTATCAAAAGTCATTTGCCACCATTTCCCTGTTTTTTCCTTAACTATAGTTGCATCTCCTGTATTAGTAATTGGATCGGAAAGATAACCCGTCATTCTGCCTTTGGTGAATAAATCAACCATCGATTTAGTGACTGGACGCATCCCCAGAATACCTAATAACCAAGTGTCCTTGATCGTGGTTTTTAAAGGTATCCCACCTAACCCTGGTTTACCAATAGCGACACTAAAAGGTGCTGATCCCCAAAGTCCTTCGCCGCGATTAAAACCGTCCTCATCCATGAGCATGAGATATTCGGGAATCAGCAGAATTACGTCCCCCTGGCGCGCTTTTTCGAGAATCATAATAGATTCTCAGGCTGAATAAAAAGGCCTCAAATCAAATATACCAAGCATTGTCGATCATCTTATCTAATTCAATGTAGGGCGCAATGTTATCTGCAAGGACAAATTTCATAAATAAACCGAGGGAAAGCCAACGCAAACCCTTCTCGAAGTTTTCTCCTGTAAATTTGAGGCGAAATCCCCCCATCTGTGGTAATAAATCCCAGCGACGATCGATCAGACCTGGGACAATTTGGGGGAAAAAGGAGATAAAATTGACATAATCGAGGACGGCTAGGGGTTTCTTTTTCTTTTCCCGTAGGGAGTCCACCACGAAAGCCACCATCTGGAAGGTATAGAAGGATACCCCTGGTGGGATTTGGCTAGGCACGGGAATCGGAGAAAGTTCCTGCCAGTCAAGGGGGAGGGAAACGAATAATCCGATGATTTCCTGGACGAAAAAGCCGAAATACTTGAAGTAGGCGAGGACGAGAATATCGATGACGATAACGATAGTGGCTAGGAGATTCCTTTTCCAGCCGCTCATTCAAAATATAAAATCAGAGTAATTCAAGGCTTGTTAACTCCTGATGGTCTGTGTTACCTTGTTTGAGATCGGTTTCCTCACTTCTGATGCTCACAGAGGAGGGATTTTCTTGACAAGCCTATCAAACTTTGTCAGACTTGTCCGTAAAATTACCTCCAGCAATCCTCAACAGGGTAAGCGCATCTTAACAATCCTTGACAAAATGAACTTTAGGTGAGTTGCTTGTCCAGAGAGCGATTCAGACATATTTGAGGAAAATTGCCCATCTCAATTGTTAAGCAAAAATCGACCCATTTGGTCGATTTCGTGACTATTCTGATTGACTGGTATCACTTGCAATGCCGCACAGCAAACGGATCACAAAATTGGCCAATTGTCAATAGCGTTTAAGATGCTCTCACCCTGGTTGCTGCTTAAATTAACCCGCACCAACAAGTTATTAATTATCGGTTAATTTCCCTGATTCATATAGTCTTAAATTGGCCAAAAGCGCGGGGATGGCCAGCTTTTTGGGAACAAAGAAAATAGCGCACGGGTTCGTAATGATTTTCAGCACTAAAAGGGGAACAGAAATGATCTGCGAGTAAATCTTCTCGCACAAAGAAAGCATTCACTCCCGAAAAACTACAAGCTACCAATTTATAACCCTTTTGATGACCAAGTTTTTCTAGAGCTTTCAAACTTGATCCCATATGACTATTATATTTCCATTGGTGACTGGGATTATACTGCATCACCCAACTGGATTCGGGGGGATAAATAGCATTATATTCAAGAATTACCACCCGGGGACGATAATTAGTAATTGCTTGCCAGACCCAATAATCATTACCATCAATATCAATGGATAATAAATCTAATTCTGTCGGTACATTGCCCTCTCGAAACAAGTCTTCAATATTTTCGGCAGTGATAAAAGTATTTTTTAAATTTAATTGTTGCTTAGCAATTAAATCTTCAAAAGATTGGCGAATACTTTTACAAAATCGCTCACTGCCTTCAATCCAATAACCTTGCCATCCTTTCACTAACAAATAGGTACTATTATTTTCTAAACCGTTGCCAACTCCAAATTCCACAAAGAATTTATTTGTGGTTCCAATGCGATTAAAAATTTCGCTAATAATGCCATCTTCCCCCGCTTGAGAAAAAACCTTAAATTCGTAGCGGTTTAGTTTTTTAGGGCTATCATATTTTGGGTTTTTATGCAAGTTTTCTAGCAGATAATTATCAATTTGTAACTCTGTTAGTATATCTTGATATTTTGAGGAGGAACTATTCAGAGACTTAAGGTTTTTGAGAATCTCTGGGATTGCTTGCCAAGGTGATGCCATACTTTTGAGAAAGTTTTTCATGGATTTTAACTACAATTAACGAGTATTTTTTGATTCGATGGGTTGTTTAGATAACACCTGTGAATAAGGGAGTCGGAGAAGAATTTTTTTTGCCTAATATTGAAACACTTTCAACTGATAGCGTTTGCCTGGTAAACGCAGTATATAGACAAATCGACGCATTATATCGGCCAATCTACCGGTAATATTAATGCCAAAACTAGAGACAAGGGCTGATTGTTTACCCAGGGTTAACATATCACCTAAATGCAGATAATAATA
>NZ_JBHFLL010000346.1:0-2744 GCF_041928595.1 Microcystis sp. BLCC-F209 | reverse complement strand
AATTACTGGTGCAAGTTGGCAATCTTGTAATGTACCGCAAGTCCTTCGTCATCGCTGTGCTTATCTAAATGGTTGCCTTTTTTAACTTTTTTATTGATCTCATTAAGCATTTCTACTTATTGCAAAGGTGAGATGCTCCCGATCGAATTTTGATACATCATCGGTACCCGCCAACTCGGAAAAGTCGTAGTAGTTTAAAATTTTCTGGATCGATTTTTGAATCAGCTTTAATAATTCTAATTGCCAACTTAGTTGATAAGAAAGATAGCGTAGGGCGACAAATCGCCGTAGAGCTAAATGGCAATCAGGAAAGTTACCTGGAAGGGAAGGATAAAATTCCTGCTGTATTTTATCCTCCGATAATTGGGCAATTCTATCGAGTAAAAAAGAATGTTTGCGAATTAAGAAATCAAGATCGATCGGTTGTATATCTCGATAGATAGTTTCTAAATCTATAGCTTGTTTCTCAGCTTTTGCCCTTGCCGGAATCTGCACATCTTCTAAACTCTTTAAGTCCTTGAGAATTTCGGCGGTTTTGTCTAAAAAGTCCTTCTGGCAATCCTGCTTAGTCTCGAAGGGAGATTTCCGGAGCAAAACCTCATGAATTGTTCGATCAAGTAACCCGAATAAGCGACATTTAATATAGGCATTTTGTTGCAATAAATCTTGCTCTTTATTCTCTCGCTTATCGATAGCTTGTAGGATTGTATCTTTGAGAAGTTTGTAGCGAGTAACTTTACGATTTCCTTCCTCGATCAATTGCAAATCCTTCGCTATACTTTGATAACGAGGAAGACCCGTTAAAGCCCCTAGAAGAACTTTATCTACCGAGGGTAGCTTGTTCTCTTTTCGGGCCAGGTCATCGAAAAAGCGATCGGGGGTAGGATCGAGATAAAATAACATCCGTTTGACCGAACGAAAGGCAGTCCGTCCGTAAATGGTTTCTACCGTATAGGTAAAAGGACGATTATCTAACACACCCCCATCGATGAGATAGATAGGATAATTTTTCTTGTTTTCCCGATAGCTAGGCTCTAAATCCCGGTCTTGCAATTGACCCCATTCCACCAGTTTTCTATCGACTTTAATCTCATCGGTATCTTTGTTTTCCTGGTCTTCTGGAGAGAGTTGCACGGTAACTACTGGGAAAGCTACGGGAAAACAGGAAGTGGCTCGACAGAGTTTCGCTAAAGCAGTTTCTGTGATTTCGTTCGACTGGACGGTTCTAAAAGGATTCTCGACGTACTCCGATTGATCCTGACGGTATTTTAAATGAAAAAAGGCTTTATGATCTTTGATATCGATGACCTTGCCGACATTATCGAACGTCTGATTGATTTTCCCCTTAAAGTCGGTCGCAGTGATAAATAAATCTAATTCCCCGAAGTCGGAATACCAGTCTCCTATCGAGGGAAAAGTCGGTTCTTGGAAAGCTTTTTTAAATTGCTCTTGGTAGAATCCCTCTCCATCTAGAAAAGAAAATTTTTCACCATTCGGCGACGATTTTCTTAAAAGTTTTTGAATATCGCCCTGTTCGCGCCACAATTCCGCAAATTTTTTAAAGTTTGTCGCTTCCTCTAGATTACTGTTAGCGATCGCGTAACTGAGCAGAACACCGTTTACCCCTCCCGCAGAAGTACCCGACACGATATCCACGACGATATCGGAATCGGTTAACGCTTTGATCAATTTGTAAATCCCTCTCCCTCGAATCGCATTATAGAACTCCTGACAGACCCCATTCATGTATACTGCTAGGGAGACTCCCCCGTATAAAACGATACCGAGCCGAAATTCGCGGGAAAAAACTGGCAGGGGCAAATTGTGTTGATGGTTACTATTCATAACCTCGCCTCCTAGGGACTAAGTAATTATACTCTTTCAGTATAATCCGCTAATGAGTCGAAATCCAGAAAGTTTTTATCAAGAATTATCAAAAAAAAAGGGCAAATTACCGAATAAATTATGTATTTTTGTTGTGAAATATTTCCAAATATATCTCGACTTTCCCAACTCCGGTGCAGTCTTAACGAGTAATTTAGTGGCCCCAGCAGCTTAAAACTGCCGACCACAATGATTCTGCTTCTTGTAACGTAATTCCAGCAGTAGGAATAAGACTACGAAGCGTACCTTTTACCACGTCCGCTGAGAACAGGAAGAGCAGAGGACATGATTAGGCCATTACCTCTACTTGACAAGTTTCAATCGTGAGCGGTAGTCCACGTTCTGCACGAACTTCAAGGCAAGCGATAATTGCATCTCTGATATTTTCTAGAGCTTCTGCTCTCGTTTGACCTTGGCTGACACAACCCGGAATACTGGGGCATTCTACAACCCAAACCCCATCTTCGTCACGGTCAAGTGTTACAGTCAACTTCATAACTTCTCACTATAATCTCCCAGGTTATATTTTACCTATTAGGGCCTGAGTTGGTTAAGCGGCGATCGCTAATTCTTGCTAAACAGCATACAGAATCAGGGTTTTGAAGAAAAGCGGAAAGGAAGATAAGGAAATTATATCTCTACTGCCGAAAGTCGTCCCTCTACCGGTTCAAATTCGTCCTCTAGTAGCCAATTTTCCGCTTCCTCGTAACTCGCACGGCTCTCTTCTTCTTTGTCTGATCAGTTTAACTGAATGTAGTGATCGATCTTTGTGTCCTTTGTGCCTCTGTGGTTCCTTCCACTCTTCTTTGTCTGATCAGTTTAACTGAATGTAGTGATCGATCTTTGTGTCCTTTGTGCCT
>NZ_JBHFLL010000345.1:0-32631 GCF_041928595.1 Microcystis sp. BLCC-F209 | reverse complement strand
ATTAGAGAAGATGCAAGGGTGATGCAAGGGTGATGCAAGGGTTTTAAGAGATTCTAGCAGATTTAAGTGCATTTGGGAAGCTCTCAATCAAGCTAAAAGCCCTTTCCTGTAAGGTTTTTACCATTATTCAGCAAACCCTACGTACTCGTGATCGCATTGAGAAATGCATCTGGAAAACGGATACTTTCGGCACAGCCGATAAGAATACGCTAAAAATTGATTCGGATGTCGCCACAGATAATGACAAAGAAGAATTACTTGAACTGCTACGTACGGGAATAGTTAAACAAGGTGCCAAGAGTCAATATATCCTAAACTATCAATTCTTTCAGAAAAAGATTGACAATTTTTTGCAAGAATTTCCTGGTTTGTTCCCTTATTTACCTGCTCGTACTTTAGGTAATTGTATCTTTCTGCCTATTGAAGCAGAGTCACAAGACACGGCTCTTCGTATTTTTTCGACGCTTAATGATCGTGGTCTACCACTATCAGATGCAGACATATTCAAGGCTCAATTCTACAAATACTATAGCACGCTCGGCAATAAAGATGAGTTTATTTCTGAATGGAAAAGGCTTGAAGAAATAACAGGCTCGGTGTTCAAACCAATCACTGGCACACCAATGGATGAGCTATTTGCACGTTATATGTATTTTTTGCGTGCTAAAGAAGGGAACAAAAGCTCAACAACTGAAGCTCTGCGAAAATTTTATGAACGCAATAAGTATCAGTATCTAAAACAACCCCATACAATTGACGAGCTAAAAGCTCTTGCCCTATTTTGGGAAAGCGTTTTTAACCAAGACAAAATCCGATTTTCTGAAAATATTCTTAAGAAGCTTTTTGTGTTAAACTATGCACCTAATAGTATGTGGCAGAACATAACATCAGTGTATTTTTTGCAGAACAGAACAGATGATGGGATGTTGGAAGATACAAAGTTCAGCAACTTTTTAGATAGAATTACAGCCTTCATATTTGCTTATGCTGTTACGAACCCTGGCGTAAATGCGTTGCGTACCCCCATATATGATGAGATGGTTAACATTGTAAATGGTACTGATGCAACTTTTTCTAAGTACAAATTCAACCATGTGCAAACACGCTCATTCTTTGAAAACTATGTTTTTACTAATCAGAGGAGCATCACTCGCTCCCTGATTACATGGTATGCCTTCACATTTCCAAATCAACAGCTTCTTGATGTTAAAGAAATTTACCACTTAGAGCATATTTATTCGAAGAAGCGCCAAGAAATAGAAAACGGACTCAAATCGGAGACGAATATTGATTCTTTAGGCAACAAAATATTACTTGAGGCTAGTATAAATGTTAGGGCTTCTGATTATCACTTCGAAGATAAGAAGAAAATATACAGCGGTAAAAAGCGAGGAGGAAAAAACAAAGATGCGAGTAGAATTGCTGAAATAGCTGATCTCATTGGTTACAGCGAATTTGAAGAGAAACAAGTAATTGATCGTACCCAGAAAATTTTAGACAAGTTCTTAGAATTTCTACAGACAGAAGATTTGATAGCATATGGTGAGCTTTGTCTTTGTGCGGCTTTGGAATGAAAAAAGGGAGAGTCTTCCTCCCTTCTTTAATGGGTTACACAAGGGGTAAAATCTCTAGAAATGCGTTGTAAGGGAGCACATTGCAACGAGTGTGATCTCCGATCTTGTTGGGTGCGTTAATAAAATGTAACGCGCCTTATTTTGTTTTAACGCAAGTGATTGTCTCGGAGCAGATTCTAATCAGGTATAATGCCAGATAAGGCAGCAATTTAAGAAAATTTACAATCATGGTATTGCGTCAGATCTGCTCCGCTATATTAAAGAAAAGTTTCCCAAACAGGGCGATGCTATTTCGGTTTAGCTTGAGGGTGCGTTCCCCGAAGCCTTTGGGTTTTGCCAACCAGATTTAGACAGAACTATAATGACAATTGTGCTTAACCATGTACAACTCTGATGAGCGTCAACATTGTCAACTTTAGTGAAGCCCGAAAAAACTTTAAATCTGTAATAGATACAGTAGCCAATGATAAAAACTGTACTGTCATTGTCAGAGGAGATACAGAAGATGTTGTTATCATGTCTAAAAGTTATTATGACAGTCTGATGGAAACAGTTTATCTCTTAAGCTCTCCAGCTAATGCTCAACATTTGCAAGAAGCGATCGCAGAATATCAAGCAGGTAAAACACAAGAACATGATTTAATCGATGCGTAAGTTGGCTTGGGGTAGCTGTAGGGTGCGTTCCCTGATGCAACTCCTACTGCTGCACCGATAGATTTTTGGGGAACGCACCATGCTCATTCATTGAAGCAAGTGATTGCCAGCTAACAACGCCTCTGCACACTGACTACTGAATGAAAGTCAATCGGTTATGATGTTAGGGTTATCCCCACAGTGAACAGCAATCAGTGAACTGAAAACCCACATCTGATCACTAATACCCTAAAACCCCAACACCCAAGCCCTGCTATACAATGGTTTTTGACTTGTTTTTTGGAAGGGAACGCTAAACTATGTATTCGATCGATATTACCCTGAAACTCTCCCCCATCCCCATTTCCGTGCAGCGCAAGGAAGAAGCAGGAGCAGACGCTTTGTATCAAACAATTATTAACGCTATGCGATCGCCAAATCCCGAATTATTAGAATTAACCTGCGAAAAACAAACCGATAAAAAGGTGGCGGTTTTGAGCGATCAGATCAGTGCGGTGATTGTGTCACAAAAATCCGGGGCTGCCTCCACCGGTAGAGCGCCGGGGTTTGTCGCTTTAGCCACAGAATAGTTCTTTAATCAGTTATCAGTGAGCAGTAATCAGTAATCAGTGACAAGAAAACGGCAACCACCTACATAACACTTTCCACTGAAAACTCAAAACTCAAAACTGATAACTGATAAGCTGTTCATAATTTAAATTGCTTGTTGAGACGAGGCAAGAGGCACTCTTGCAAGAGGCAACAGTAAAGGGATTGGAGGAGATTCGGCTGATCATTAAGAATAAGCGGTTTAAATAGGGTTTGCGGCAAAAAGTACGGGCGAAGCATTCGGATAGAAAATCTACGGTTTCATCGATAGGTTATTGCCCGAATGCTTCGCCCCTACAGGACTCGGGCCGATGAAGACGCAAGGTTTGGAAGCACGATTCTCTCAAAATCTTGTACCTGTGGGAGCAAGAAAAGCCACAAAACCCCTATCTTGCCTACATTTCACATTTATTCAGCAAGCCCTAAATAAGTCTTAGCTTAACTGATAACTGATAACTGATAACTGATAATTCATGACTATAAAAGTAAAAGACCTCTGGTTTAGCTGGCCGAATGGGAAATCAGTATTAAATGGCTGCTCTTTGCAAGTTCCCAAAGGGGAATTTTGGATGTTGTTGGGGACAAATGGCAGCGGTAAATCGACCCTGCTTCGGCTCTTAGCGGGATTATTAAAACCTAGTCGCGGGGAAATAGAGATACCTAACCCCCTCGGTTTTGTTTTTCAAAATCCCGACCATCAGTTAGTTATGCCAACAGTGGGGGCAGATGTGGCCTTTGGGTTGGTATCCGAGGGTTTATCCACGCCGGCAATTCGGGCCCGGGTGCGGGAATCCCTAGGGGCGGTGAATTTATTAGAAATGGAAAAACGACCGATCTATGCTCTCAGTGGCGGACAAAAGCAAAGAATCGCCATTGCGGGGGCCTTAGCTCGTCATTGCGAGGTTTTGCTCTTTGATGAACCCACCGCCCTTTTGGATGGGGATACCCAGTTAGAATTAGTCTCTCAAGTGCAGAAATTGGTCAAAAACCGAGGGATTACAGCCCTTTGGGTGACTCATCGCCTTGATGAATTGGATTACAGCGATGGAGCATTTTTATTAGAGGGGGGCAAGGTAACGGAGCGGGGAAATCCCCTAGACTTAAAAGCGAGATTATTGGCCAGTGCGGCGGGAGAATCCTAAATTTTTTGTTAATATCATTAGGATGCTGTTTTTTAGAACTGCCCTTAATGCCACACAAATTACTCTCAAAGCCATGCTTAATTCTTCTGATCGTTCCCTTCTGCTGGTTGACGGCTACAACGTCATCGGCGCTTGGCCGTCCCTGAAAAAAATCAGCGATCGCCATGGTCTCGAACCAGCGCGAGACAAGTTAATTGAAACCCTAATCGGTTACACCCACCATCAGGGTTATCAAACCCAAATCGTCTTCGATTCCTACCTTCAAGATACCCCCGGCAGCCAAGAACGCTACACTAACCATTTATCGGTTTATTTTACCGCTCACGCTCAAACCGCCGACACCTATATCGAGAAAACCTGTGCCGATTTTTGGTACAATCGCGCCCCAGCTATCGGACGGATTATCGTCGCTACCTCTGATAATGCCCAAAAAATGACCGTTATGGGTTATGGGGCCCAGTGGATTTCCGCTCAACGTCTGGAAATCGAGGTGGATTTAACCGGTCGTCGTCTGAGAAAATCCCAGAGTTCTTCTCAAAGTCCCAAAGGGCGTTTTTTATTCCATTCTCTCGATGCTCAGGTGCAACAGAAATTAGAGAAAATGCGCCACGGAATTAGTTATCAAAAACCTTGACAAATTACCCCAAATATGTATCGACAAAATCCCCAGTAGAGGCACAGGTAACTGTGTCTCTAAGCTTTTTAAGGTCAGTTGCGGTCTGGGGGATTTTGTCAAAAGCTGGCCCCTCTAAACCACGGGTTTCACAGTTGCAATTCTGCTAAACCTAAATAATAAATTCCCGTGGGTGTCACTTGGAAGCGACAGGGTAAAACCTTGACTCCTTTAGCCACTGCTTGACGCAATAACTGCCCGTATTTAGCATCTTTACTATCCCCCGGAGCAAACCGGTCACAATCACCCCGATTAATAAAGTAGAGCATAATCGCCTCCGCTGCCGGCAATAAATCCATTAATTCCTGTAAATGCTTCTGTCCTCGCGTGGTGACAGTATCGGGAAAAAGTGCCGTTTCTCCCTGATTCCAAGTGGTATTTTTAACCTCGATATAGGTGAGGGAATTATCCCCATGGGTCAACAGAAAATCAATTCTACTGCCATTATTTTGACCGTAGGCCACTTCCGATCGCACCTCGGTGTCATTTTTGACCAAATCGGGAAAAACTCCTTGCAACAGGGCATTTTTCACCACCTGATTAGGAAGATTGGTATTAACTCCCACCCAAGTCTCCCCCAGTTGAATCATCTCCCAGGTGTAAGCTAATTTTCGCTTCGGGTTATCACTGCGGGAAAGATAAACCGGTTGACCCTCTACGCATACATCCGTCATCGGTCCGGTATTAGCGCAATGGGCCGTAATTAATTCTCCGTTGTCCAGTTGTATATCGGCAAAAAAGCGTTTGTAACGTTTAATTAAAATACCCTTGACAAGAGAAGGGTAAGTGTGAACTAACAAGGAAGTCATCAAATTTCTGCCGAGGAATATAAGGTAAAGAATAGCCTTTTTTTGGGAGCTTAACCTGAAGACAGGAGACCTTTCAGTTATCAGTGAACAGTGATCAGTAAACAGTAATCATAGTATTTTCCTTTATTCGTAGCAGGCATTTTACTCTCTTGGGTTTGGTGGGTAAAATGTATTCTAAAATACATTCCTGCTGGCGAGCAAATGGAACGAACCACAAAGACACAAAGGACACAAAGATTGATCGGTCTTATATAAGTTAAACTTATCACACAAAGAATAAGAGAGCCGGCATTTTACTCCCCTCTCCCTTTGGTTGTGGGGGTAAGGGAAATTAACCATCTCTGCGATTACTTTTGAAAAATGGCATCAGTGACAAGAAAACGGCAATTTTCTACTTAAGACTGTCCACTAAAAACTCACATCTGATCACTGATAACTGATAACTGATCACTGATAACTGATAACCGCTCAGGTACAATAAAAGCTTGAGGCTTAATAGACATTGAGATTATGGGTAACACTTTCGGACGACTATTTCGGGTTTCCACTTTTGGAGAATCTCACGGGGGTGGGGTAGGAGTGGTTATCGATGGTTGTCCTCCGCGCTTAGAAATTTCCGAAGAGGAGATTCAAATCGATTTAGACCGTCGCAAACCGGGACAAAGCAGAATCGTGACCCCGCGTCGGGAAAATGACATTTGTGAGATAATTTCGGGCGTTTTTGAAGGCAAAACCCTCGGTACACCGATCGCTATTTTAGTGCGGAATCAGGATGCTCGTTCGCAAGATTACAACGAAATGGCCGAGAAATTCCGACCTTCCCACGCGGATGCTACCTACGAGGCAAAATACGGCATTCGCAACTGGAAAGGAGGAGGCAGATCCTCGGCCCGGGAAACCATCGGCCGGGTGGCTGCAGGAGCGATCGCTAAAAAAATCCTTAAATCTGTCTATAATGTCGAGATTATCGGTTATGTGAAGCGAATTAAAGATATTGAGGCAATCATCGACCCCAACACCGTCACCCTCGACGAGGTGGAAAGTAATATGGTGCGTTGTCCCAACGAGGAAACGGCCGCCAAAATGATCGCCCTGATCGACCAAATTCGCCTGAATAAGGACTCGATCGGCGGTGTGGTGGAATGTGTAGCCAGAAATGTGCCGAAAGGTCTGGGAGAACCAGTTTTTGATAAGCTAGAAGCCGATTTAGCTAAAGGTATGATGTCCTTACCCGCGAGTAAGGGATTTGAAATCGGATCGGGATTTGCGGGAACCTTCTTAACCGGCAGCGAACACAATGACGAGTATTTTATCGATGATAACGGGGAAATTCGCACCACGAGCAATCGTTCGGGGGGTATCCAAGGGGGAATCAGTAACGGTGAAAATATTATTATCCGCACCGCTTTTAAACCCACCGCGACTATCGGTAAAGAACAAAAAACCGTGACGCGCAGCGGGGAAGAAACCACCCTGGCAGCCAAAGGAAGACACGATCCTTGCGTTTTACCCCGAGCGGTCCCGATGGTAGAAGCGATGATGGCTTTGGTATTATGCGATCATCTGCTCCGTTTTCAGGGACAATGTACGATTAGCGATCGCTTTTTCTAAACCTTTACCCGCGATGAAATTTTTATTCCTTCATTCCAATTTTCCCGCCCAATTTCGCCATTTAAGCACGGTTTTGGCTCAAGACCCCGGAAATCAAGTGATTTTCGGCACTACCCGGCAAGAGGGAGAGATAGCGGGGGTAAAAAAATTTATTTACAAGGAAAGTCGCGCTGTTTCTCCCCAAACCCATCATTATGTCCGTCCCCTCGAAAGTGCGGTTTTACAAGGTCAAGCGGTTTATGCTGTTTGCCAACAACTGAAAAATCAAGGTTTTTATCCCGATATTGTCTATGCACATTCTGGCTGGGGGCCGGGCCTATTTATCAAGGATATTTTCCCGAAAACTAAGTTTTTAGCCTATTTTGAATGGTTTTATCATGCCCATGGTTCCGATGCTGATTTTGATCCGGCGGATCCCCTTAATGCTGATGCCGAGGCCCGGATTAGAATTAAAAATGCGCCAATCCTGATCGATCTGGTCAGTTGCGATCGAGGTTTAGCGCCGACTATCTGGCAAAAACAGCAATTTCCCTGCGAATTTCACTCAAAACTCACGGTTTTGCACGATGGCATCGATACGGACTATTTCTGTCCCCGTCCCGATGTGCAGTTAGTGATTCCAGAGATAGGTTTAGATTTATCCGGTGTTAAGGAGATTGTCACCTATGCAACCCGGGGAATGGAACCCTATCGCGGTTTTCCCCAATTTATGACGGCTGTTTCCCTAATTTTAGCCCGTCGGCCTAACTGTCATCTGGTGATTGTCGGGGAGGATCGGGTCGCTTATGGAAAAACTCTACCGGACGGCAAAACCTATAAACAATTGATGTTAGAAAGCCTTTCTTTGGATTTATCTCGGGTGCATTTTACCGGTTCTCTGCCCTACGGTCAATATAAACAGGTTTTACAGGCATCGGCCGCCCATATCTATCTTACTCGTCCTTTTGTGCTTTCTTGGTCAATGTTAGAGGCTATGGCCATGGGTTGCGTCGTGATTGGTTCCGATACTCCCCCCGTGCGAGAATTAATTACTGATGGGGAAAATGGTTTATTAGTGGATTTCTTTTCTCCCCAACAAATAGCTGATCGCGTCGATGAAGTGTTAGATTATCCCCAGGGTTGGCAAAATCTGCGTTTAAATGCTAGGGAAACTATCAAGCAACGCTACGACCTCAAGCAATGTTTACAGGAGCATCTAGATTGGTTATTGAGTTGATGAAATGAGAGCATTTTCCCAAAAATACTGTCTTTTCAAGGATTCATATCGCTATTAAATCCTTTCTCTTACAATTCTAATTCCTTCCTAAGCAGGAATATTACCGGCTCGTCTTTCTTCTAATAATACGGAGGCGATGAAACGGTTAAAAACTTGTTCCCTTTTGATAGAATATTGAGAATTTAATTCTCGGCATTCTGCAACTGTTAAGTTAACCTGTTTTAATAATTCTTCATTTTTAGATGCTACTTCGTAAATATCTGGGAATAGATACCAAGCAATACCGATCTTATTTACAAGTTTTTGCCATGAGGATAAATTGTCAATAGAGGGATAAAGTGTCTGAATTTTAAGAGAACTTAGATAATCTTCAACAATCAAAGATATACCATCGATAGGGTCGAGATTTAAATTGAGTCTAATCCTACAATAATTAATATAATCAGCGACATAAAACAAGAGAAGCACAAGCACAGGCACAAGCACAAGCACAAGCACAAGCACAGGCCCAAGCACAAGCACATACACAAGCACAAGCACATACACAAGCACATACACATACTCAAGCACATACTCAAGCACAGGCTCAAGCACAGGCACAGGCACAAGCACAAGCACAACAAGCCCAAGCACAAGCACAGGCACAAGCACAGGCACAAGCACAAGCCCAAGCACAAGCTCAAGCTTAGTCCAAAATGGCAACAATTTATATAGCGAAAATTGATATAAAAATTGACCAATCATGCCATCCATTACTTTACCAAGTTTCTCTTTTGAAAAAAACAAGATTTTTTCTTTAATCTTTAGCCACTTTTCTGGCTCTAAATAAACCATTCTTGATGTCAAATTTTCCTGACACCAGTAACCGACTAAATTTTCCTCCTCTGTTTCCATTGGTAAAAATTCCTCAGCTTCTTGTAGAGTAGGAATTCTATACTTAAATTCTGGTTTAAAATGCTGTGGATGCTGGGTTAACCATGCACAAAACGCTTCAGCGTCACTGGCTTTCACACCAGTAATCGGCTTTAAAATATCTTCAGATACAACTGCATCGGTTTTCCAATCAAGAGGCTGATGATTTTTACCGAGTTTTTTCCTTTCATCAATAAATAGCTGATACTCTGCACAGGTAATATAGCTAGTATCAATGGCGCTACTACCATCAAGAGGAATCAGCTTACTCAATCTTCTGGAGAGTTGAACATGAGCGAGTAACTCAAAATTGACTGTCTCTGTCATCGGTTTTCCCATCCTTGTATCCATAATTGATTAAACCTTTGTCTCACTTCTGGCGAACAACTTTTGCCTTCTTCTAAGCAATCCATCGCTAGACTAATTGAGGTAATATTAGGATTATTTATTGCCGCAAGAATTAGATTACTAATATCATTTTTTGCCGCATATAAACGAATTGTTTCCGCCCACCAATTATGATTTATATTTTGAATCAATAAATCTTCTTGATTTAATTCTTGGATTTGAACTGAGGCTAAATATTCCTGAAAACTGAGGTGAGCAAAAATATAAAAACTGTCATCTTTTTTGGTCAATAAACCCGAAATTTTTTCAATATTCTCAAAAAAGTCTTCGGGTTTAACTTCCGTCTTAGCTACTGCTGCTAAAGAACTTTTGATAATTTCTTGACCTTGAGCTAAGGAAAACTCACGGATTCCCCTTTTCATTAACTCTAAAGCTAATACCTGTAATACTGCTTTTTTCTGAGTTAAATTTAGTTTGATAGAATCAGTCATTCCTTTAGCTTCTATTCGCCTTGTCAATAAGACCTCACAAATTTCTGCATACAATTCTACGCGATTTCCTGGCAACGCTCCTCGATTATCATGAACTGTAGCAATCATAGTTAATAATAAAGGATTGAGTGCCATTGCTGCTAAAGGAGCAGATTTTTTGATTATCTGCATTAAATTATTAGCTTTTCTTTGTGCTTCTGCGCGTAAACCTGGATCTTCCTTTCGCACTTGACGCAATATTTCATTTTGTAAATACCAATTCTGAAAAAACCTTTCAACTTGTTTTAGGTTAAAAGACTGAACTTCGAGAAAAGTTCTAATTTGTTGTAACCATTCAGCTTGATAACCATGACGGCGCGAAGTGATAATAAAAGTAGTTTCAGGATAAACCTGCATTTGCTTGTCTATCCATTGACTAACCTGCTGGCGGTCACTTTCTTTGGCGATTTCATCTAATCCATCAAACATAATCAAGCATTTACCCTCTTTTAATTGCTCTTCAAACCATTGAAGCTGCGGATTGAGCTTGAGGGGTAATGTTGGGCTTTTTAATTGTTCAGTAATAATTTGTGCCAAACTAGATGATTCTTGATGGATAATCTCTTTACTAAGAGTATGAAGTATCAGTAATACCGGAATTAATTTAGGCACTTTGCGATGCTGACGGCTTTGCTTGTTTTGAGCGTATGTTAGGGCGATATGCTTTAATAAAGTGGTTTTTCCTGAACCTGGTGCGCCTAAAATAGCAATGCGTTTATAAGCAGATTGTGTGGTAGTTTGTGCTAAAAAATCCCAAATATTTTTTAAATTGCTTGTGGTTTCTTGTTGAGAAATAATAGCCGAAGATACCTTGTCTAGACTCTGAGGTAAAAATCGTAACTGGATATAGACATTTTCAAGATCGAGAATAAAGTTACCAGGTGTTTTTAAGCCTTGAGTTTGATAAGTACGATAGAGATAAACTAAAGTTTTATAATACTTTACTTGAAACTTTGCGGTTAATTGCCACCAAAATTGAATTGCGAAATTTTCCAGCCAATTAACAATTAAATCAGCCAGAGTATCCGTTTTCTGTTCCAATCTTGTTTCTACTTTATCGAAAACTAGGTTAATAACATCTTTGGCAAATTTTCCTCCAATCGCCAGAAAAATAACAGCGATACTGACCAATCCTGATACACTAGCTTCTATCCATTGCCCATTGCGAAGAAAATTGATAGTCACGGCAATTCCCACTCCTCCACTAGGCAACCCGGCCAATTTGAGGATAGTTTCAATTCTTCTTTGTCTTGCTGCTCGACGTTCCGTAATCCTTGCGTCCGGTTGAGACAGGGAGGATTGTTCTGATTCAGGTCCGATTTCTGGCATTGTCAATACGATTTAAATAAACCCTTTACCTACTAAATTTATCCTAAAATTTAGCATATAATACAGTAGTAGGGTGGGCAGTTACCTTACCAAAAGGGGGAATGTTGTGGAACTCGTTATCCCAGAAGAATCCTCGTTGAGAAAAAACCGATGGAACAACTGACCTTTCAACTGCAAGGATTGCGCTGTGCTGACTGTGAGTCCACTTGAGAGGAAATACTGCACTATTCTTATGATAGTCGTTGCTTTGGCGAAACCATCAAATTAATGCAGTCAGTCAGTGCTGCTATACCCAGTTTCCCTATCGACTAAAAATGAGTGAAGATTATTTAATTTATCTTGATATCTGTTGTTTAATCCTAAATCTGGTTATTAAAGACTGATTATATATTGCTCCTTTTGCTCATTGCCTATTGCCTCTCCTGATATGTAGCCTATACTCAACGGATTTAGTATTATATGGTTATGTTGATTCAATAACTTTTATCCCTGCTCTAAATTCCCGCAGGGATTGAGCGTGATTTTCTGTATTAATACAACGCATCAATAAACCTACATCTAAACTCGGTAAAAGTTGCGATTTACTAACAGCTTTATATCCCTCATTTCCTAAACTATAAAACAATAATTCATCATTCATCCAAAACCAAACTTCAGGGATTTGTAACCGTTTGTATGCTTCTAGTTTATTAATTCCTCCACTACTAACAACCACCTCAATCACTAAATCAGGATGTTTTCTATTTGCTCCCAATTCATAAGATTTATCACCTTCTCTTTTAACCTTTTCAAATTCATTTTCTAAGGTGACAGAACCAGTAGGAGTAAAATCTAATCCCAAAAATTCTAAATAAATTTCTAGTAAAGCACCAATACGTTCTTTGATGGTTTCGTGTTTTTTCCCTGGCATTTTTCTAATCTCCAAAACTCCATCTAAAAAAGATAACTTTAACCCTGGGCGATCGATTAGCTGTTCAACAGCTTTAAATTCTCTCCAGGTTAAGTCACTAATTAAAATTGGTTCTGCTTCTCGTTCGATGAGTGTAGTTATCATGATTTAAACCCAAATTTAGAGCGTGAATTTTGTTGACTATGATATGATATAAAAACAGAGTATCATAAAAAACATCATGCAAGCATACAAACTCAAAGGAAAAATTGATCAATCTGGTAACTTGCTGATTACCGAACCCCTGAACTTACCCCCCGGAAACGTGGAAATTGTAGTTTGGGCAGCCACAGATACCCTTGATCATACCACAACCCCAACCACTGAATCAGCACCAGAAACACCAAAAAGACCAACTAAAATCAAGGCTTTGCAAAACTGGTTTGAGAAAACCCAACCTGCACCTCCTGATTTTGATCCAGATCAAGCTAAATGGGAATATTTAAAGGAGAAACATAACCTGTGAAAGTCTTGATTGATACCAACATAATTATAGATATTGCCCTGGAAAGACAGCCTTACTTTACTAATAGCGAGACAGTTTTGGCATTTGTTGAACAGGGACAAATAGAAGGCTACATTTCAGCATCAACTATTAGTGACCTTTATTATCTGATTCGTAAACAAAAAGGTCGAGATTTAACTATTTAGTTTTTGCAAGAAATACTTACTTTTTGTCAAATTGCTACAGTAAATCAGGATGCAATTAGAATGGCTTTCAAAACCAATTTTCAGGATTTTGAAGATTCTATTCAATACTCTACTGCGGTAGTTAATAAATTGGATGCAATTATTACCCGTAATCCTCAAGATTTCCCCATTATCACGCCACGAATTATCACTCCTGAACAATTAATTGTGGAATTAACCAACTCTCATTAGCAAATTAGTGGTTTTAAGGCTCTACCGAATCTGTCATGCAAAACTATTAACAACTCATGCTTGTAAAGCTTGTACAGCAAGGTTTTGAGTTTTTGTTAGATTGATATTTATCAACTTTAGAGCATTGCTGGACAGAGAGGGAGCTTGGGGAATTTTCTACAGTGTAAGTTCGGAAGAACCGGTTTTAATAATGTATCAAGAGCATAAAAAATGTCTAAACTTAAAGAGTTCACCTATTAGCAAAATTCTATGACTCGCTGGTTTAATATTGCAGGTCCCTGTTCCAACGATATCCACTATATGCTCTCTCCCACAGTCAGATTACCAGATTTATAGGAGCTAATTCAACAACGTAGTTATTTTGTCCTTCACGCACCACGACAAACGGGGAAAACCACCGCTATGTTATCCCTAGCAAAACAACTTACCGATACCAGAAATTATGCCGCAGTCATGGTATCAGTGGAAGTAGGAAGTGCATTTAATCATGATCCTACTGCCGCAGAATTAGCAATTTTAGGGGCATGGTATAGTACAATTGAGGATAGTTTACCGACGGAATTACAACCACCTGCTAAACAATGGCAACAGGAAGAACCAGGAAGCAGAATTAAGGGTTTTTTAAGAGGTTGGGCAAAAGCTATCAATTGTCCCATAGTATTATTTATAGATGAAATTGACTCTTTACAAGACCAAGCATTAATATCAGTTTTACGACAGTTAAGAGATGGTTTTCCTAAACGTCCAGAAAATTTTCCCTCATCAGTAGGATTAATTGGTTTACGAGATGTGAGAGATTATAAAGTAGCATCGGGAGGTAGTGATAGACTAAATACATCCAGTCCTTTTAACATAAAAGTTGCTTCTCTGACTATGCGAAATTTTAATCTCGAAGAAGTAGGAGAATTATATCAACAGCATACAGCAGCAACTGGACAACTTTTCACACCAGAAGCAATAGAAACAGCGTTTGATTTAACCCAAGGACAACCTTGGTTAGTAAACGCTTTAGCTAAAGAAATTGTGGAAAAAATGGTAAAAGATAAAAGTATTTCTATTACCAAAAAACACATTTTAATAGCTAAAGAAATATTAATTGCACGTCAAGATACTCATTTAGATAGTTTAGCAGAACGTTTAAGAGAACCAAGAATTAAAGCCATTATTGAACCGATGTTAGCAGGTTTAGAATTAGGAAATATCCCTAATGATGATATTCAATTTGTCATAGATTTAGGATTATGTAAAATGCACCCATACGGAGGATTAACTATTGCTAATCCCATTTATCGAGAAGTGTTACCCAGGGTGTTAACTGTGACACCAATGGCATCTTTACCCATGATTGCACCCACTTGGTTAACCCCAGAGGGTGAATTAAATATAGATGCTTTATTAACTGCATTTATCAAATTTTGGCGACAACAGGTCGAACCCTTATTAGGTAGTACGGGATATCATGAAATCGCTCCACATATTGTATTAATGGCTTTTTTACATCGTGTGGTTAATGGTGGGGGAGTTTTAGAAAGGGAATATGCCATTGGTAGCGATAGAATGGATTTATGTTTGCAGTATAAAGATGTAATTTTAGGGATTGAATTGAAGGTGTGGCGGGATAAAAAGCGCGATCCTCAAGCTGATGGAATTGAACAATTAGAATCTTATTTAGGGCGTTTGGGGTTAGATTTTGGTTGGTTATTTATCTTTGATAGGCGTAAAAATGCTTTACCAATGGAAGAAAGGTTATCAACTGAGGTGTTGGTGACGGAAAATCAGTATAGAATTACTGTAATTCGGGCGTAAATGTTGATCTATTCCAACACCTTAAAGCTACGGAAAAGTATATAAAACCCATTTCACAGTCTGTATTGCCTCTGTGATTACCTCATCACCCCAAAGTTGTTTCATTATGGGTATTAAATTGTTAATTTCTTCCAATAAAGATTGACGATTATAAGAATATGAAGAGATTCTTGCTCTCCATAGATAATAGAAATATTCTGCATGATTACCTACTATTTCAGGAACAATAAAGCTACAAAGTAACGCACGTTCTTCCTGTGAAATTCCTTCCATAGATGCAACTGCTTCTAGAGTTCTTAAGATTAAGTTTTCAGGTAAAACACGGGCTAAAATTTTAAGAACTTCTGTTTTTATATATTGTTTTTTTATACCCAAAGCAATGTCAAGAGCCTCTGATTTGAAAGTTTCTGGTAAGCGTGGGGCAATTTTTTCATAGGCTACTTGTTCTCGTCCATTTTCAGAAAATAACTTCAAAGTTCTAATCATTAGCTTTTCTGGAACATATTCTGCAAAAGCTCCAAAATTAAATTTCATTATAAAGTTTTTCTTCTCTGAATCATCAGTAAAATTTCTCTGTTCTAAATCATCAAGAAGCTGTTCAAACAGATTGCTAGACAGATAGGGTAATACTATCCCTGTATTAATTACGGCTTTATTATCTTTGTTAAGTAAGGTTAACTCTAAAACTTTTGGAAGTAATTGCTGACGAACAGAATTTGATAAATAGGGTAATAATTTTTCCAAAACTCGCTCTTTTCCGTTCATATCTGAAATATCATTGACAATCTGAAAAATATCATTTATTAGCTGATTGCTCTGCTCATAAGGGACAAGTTCTACCAAAGCAAGAGCGCGTTTAACCCTATCCTCAATGCCTAACGCAATTTCTAACATTTCTTGACGCATACTAGGAGAAAATGATAAGAATTCAGTCAGAGCTTTGACTTTCTCAGAAACGTTTTCAATTAGGCGAACATCTCGAACAGCTTCACTCCAAACATCCGGGGCAAAGTTGGCAATTTTTTTCAGTAACTTTGCTCTAAATTTAGGCTTCTTAAATGAGCGAACAATCAATAAAATCTCTGTGAGATATTTAGGTAATATTTGACCCTTTAAAGAAATAATAACTTCCTGCAAAGCTTGGCATTTATAATATTCATCATGGATTTTATCAATCTCATTTAAGAAAAGAGGAAATAAATCAATCGGTAGATAAGGACAGAATAAACAAAGAGCTTCTTGTTTATCTGAATCTTCATAAAGAGTAGAAAATAAATCAAAAATCTCAGGCGTAAATTCTTGCGGCGCATGAACAATCAAATTTTTGATAACAGTTAAAAAAGCTAAGTGATCATAATTTATAGCTCTTGCTGTAACCAATATCTCATCCAAAAGGTCAGCACTAGCTACAGGTATTAGCTTATTTAAATTTTGATTGCGCCAAATTTCTTCTTTTTGTCTTTTAACACATTCTAAGGCTTCAGGAACTAAATGGGTAAAGTTTAAAGCTAATTCTACCAAGTGTTCAGTTTTATCTTTGTGATCAGTAATTATACGAATCTCGTTTAAGGCTTGATTTAATAATTCTTGATTGTCAGAATACGCGATCGCCAAACCTTTCAATCTACTAGCAAGACTGCTACCATGATTATTAGCATAAACAAAATTTAATACATCAGGTAAAATTTCAGGGTATCGTTTAGCCACTATCTCTAAAGTTAGACCTTTAATGCTTATCTCATCTATGCCGTTGGCAACTTCTCTTGTCTTTTCTTGTAGTTCATCAGGTAGAAGATGAGCAATTTCATTAAAAAAATAGTAGATCCAAAACTTATTGGGAAATACCTTAATAACATCCAATAATTGAGACCATACTTCTACAGGTAAGGCTGGAATCTTAACAAGGCTCTTGATAAACTCGGAAATTCTGAAAAAGGTTTCAAATCCTTCTTGAATTTCTGCTTCTACCCCATCCACTCTAGGAAGACGAAGAAGTAATTCTAAGATGTCAGGTAAACTGTTATCAGGAAGATGTTGATAAATTGCAAATAGGACTAGAACACTTTCTTCATTTTCAATATCGTTACTAATTGCTAAATAATCTCGAATTAACTCTTCTGGTAAGTAAGGGCCTATCTGTATAAGTGCCTTGGCTTTGTGCTTAGGCTCTGGAATCAATGAAACCATAGACAATGCTTGAGCAAAAATATTAAACCGTTCTTCTGGTTTTCTATTAAAAATCTCAATGGATAAGGTATTGACCATCTGAGAAACTAAGTAAATATCATAAATATTCTCTTGGTCAAAATCTTGGTCAAAATCAATTTTGCTAACCAATACATTGTTGACTTCAGTAATAAATTCAGGAAAAAAGACATCATCAATATATGGAAGGACTTTTTCAAAACTCTCAATTTGCAGCGATAAATCTGGCAATTCTTTAATTGCTCTTAAGATTTCATCAATTACAATAAGACTTTTAGGAACAACAGAAGCAATTTTTTCTAAAGCACTTATACGTTCTGATTCTTTTTCAATATTGTTAACTTTTTCTAAGGCAGAAAGTAAAATATCATCAGAATCGGGAATTGCTTTAGCTATTCTAGTCAACGCTCCTACCTGATCATCCAAGTCATTGATTAAAGAAAGGCTGTCCAAACATAATTGCTTTAATCTTTGATTCTCAGGAAAATAATTCAGTAATTCAATAATAGCCCATACTTTTGAGTTACTGTCAATTGATTCTGCTAACTTTAATACGTTGGGCAATAACTTGTCTGGATAGTAAGGAGTAATTTTTGCTAAGATTTCCAGTTCTTGATCCTCATTACGTCGTTGAGATATGTAGGCAAGACATTGTTCTGCTTTCCAATGCTTATTTTTGGCTAAAAATACCAGTAATTCATCGGAGTAGTCATTGGTAAAAGTCCTAAAAGAAGACATAATTAGGGCGTAACGAAGTTGCAGTGCAATCGCTTTTGATTTCGATAGATATTCACCGTTAATATATTCCCTTTCTGCTTCTTCCCAGGCTGCTATTATATTTTCTAAAAAACTATCTTTTCTGTGTTTTTCTAAAAAACTATTTGCACAAACAGCAGACTCTACAGCAGACTCCAAAGCTTCTAGGTAAGCGTGCTGTCCTTTTTCGGTTGTTAATGAAAGGATTTCATGAAGTTCCTGTTTATATGGCGTTTTTTTAAAATGGAAAGCTAATTGTTCCAATTCATATAGATCAAATTCAGCTAGAGGATTGTTTTGAGAAATTATCATGCTTTCCTCCTATGGAGCTTGTTTAACATATTTTCAACAATAAGCTTATTTGGTTGTACATCAAAACTTGTTATATCGTCAAAGTGTAATTTTCTTTTTAAGAAATCATAAAAGCTTCGATGATAAATACGATAGTGCTGTTTATTGTTTTCTATTATTTCATTAAAACAATTACGCCACAGGTTAATAATTTCTGATACTGTATTGGTTGGGAATTTACTAATTTCCGCAATGTATGAGATAGAAGCAGGTGTGTGGAGAGCAGCGATAATTCTGATAACCTTTTCATCTATTTCTCGGAATCTATCTTTATAAGATTTTTCCATAAAATCCCAATGCTTATTGTAATATCCATTCAGTCCTTGCGGTAAATCATGAATACTATCCTTAATATCTTCTGATAGTTTTTGCTCTTTAATATCTGTCATTACATAGAATAAATACATGAAGTTGCCTTCACTTTTTTTAGTGATCTTTTCGACAAAATCAGCATCACTAACCTGCCATTTCTCGATTTGTTGCCTTACACCAGGATCATTTAAGTAACTCTCGACATATAGCCGAACATCGTTGAGATTATCTTCATCATCATCCTTGATATCTATTCGTTTATTATTATTCACATAGAAATGCTGATCGTCTGCTTCACGAGAAGTAACAATGAAAAACACACCTTGAGGTAAGGCTTTAGGCAAACCAAGAATATTAAGCTCCCCATCTAACGGACTTCTCTTTGCTTCATCTAAAGCATCCACTAAAATAACTACTGTGTTATCTTCTTTGTTATCTTTCACTTTTTCTATTGCTTGTGGCAATAGATCTTCATCTATAAAATTTCTGTAAGTAAGTATTCTTTGATCTGGTTGACATTCAGGCAATTTTGAATAAGGTAATTCATATTTAACAATCAGTTGAGAACAAATACTAGCGAGAAAAATTTCAGTTGAATCAGTTCCTTCGGTGACAAAATGATGAATCCACTTTCTCTTTCTCACTAAATTTGACATCAATGCTGTTTTACCAATACCAGGCTCACCTTTAAGAATGATATAGCCTGAAGGAAAACTCTCATCTTTCAAATATTCGTCAATTTGATCATAGATATATTCCCTTCCGACAAATTCCCTTGTCTTGTCATCAACAATATTGTTGAAAGTCTGCTCAGGAATATGTCTTTTAATTTGATTATGATTAAGTTCTTCTGCTGGGTTATGAGGATTAACGAGATTTTGCAGTCTATTCCATTCGTCTGGATCAACAATCTCCGTAACATCTACTTTCAAGAAGTTACAAATTTTTTTGACATAGTAGCTCTCAATTGGTTTACCACCAAAAAATTCTCTTATCTTTTTTTCGTTAATCTGCCCGATTTTAGCAGCTTTGATTTCAGCAGCCATGTCTATAAAATTAATTTCCCTATCTTCATTTCTGGGATTGGGAATGTTACTCTTCAGTTCTTTCAATCGTGTTAGATTCCTTGCTGCAATTTTGCACATAGTTGATTGTTGCTCCTTTTAAGAAAATTACTACACAAACTTGATTTTACGGATCTCCTGACTTTTGAGTTAATAAAGTATAGCAGAATACAGTTTAGTGGCAATAGAGTTGCCTGAACCCTCATAGTAAGGGGTATAAGCATGGCTTGTCGCCCTACACTCATAAAAGTCGAATTAACTCACCAGACTGTGGACTGAGAGTCAGTCAATAAATATTTTACAAAATTTTCCTGTTAGCATAGCACAATTCTGGGCTACCAAACCAAAAGTAAGGCGAAACAAAATGAGCTTCTGGATCGGCTAATTGCAGTCTAGTGTCCTTGCTGTGTAGGATTTTTACTTTAAGTTAATACCAAATTCTGCAAGGTGACTTTCCCCGCAACCCCTGTTCCTGTCTGCCCAAATCGTCACTGACAGATAATGAGTCCGAAATATCCGAAATATCCGAAATATCCGTCCGAAATATCCTAGACATCACAAGATGCATTTTGGTAAAAGGGAGTTATGGAAAAAGAAACAATCTCTACCTGGAGGAAAAATTATGCCTTTTCCCTTAGTCTGGCTCATCCCCCCAGTTGTGGGTGCCATTGCTACTAAAGCGGCGGAAAAAGTCTTGAATCCACCACCACCACCGCCGCCACCACCACCACCACCACAAAAGAAATAATCTTAAAATTGCTTATTCTCTTTAGGTTTCAGACCAAGAGAGAATAATGTCTAGTCAACTGTTCATCGAGAGGGGAGAGCCAGTGATTTCAGTTAAATTTTAGTGGCTTGAAACCCTGACTCTCTTCCTACTTCTGAAAATTTAGTGTAGTGAATTTTGCAGGACCTCTATCTAGCACATTTAGGAAAACATCTTTGGAGGCAAAAATGTCAATCTGGAAAGATATGTTGGAAGAAACTGTAAAGCAAAGTAGTGGAAAGCTACTTGAAAATCAGTTACCTTGTGATTCTTCAATTGTAGGAAAGGTAAGAAATGCAGTTACCAGTAGTGTTTTTGGAATTATAGTATGGGAGACAATAAAAGCTGCTAATAATGCAGCAAGTAGTCTTTTGAAAAGTTACGAAATGGTTTCTGTTAAAGACCCGAAAACAGGACAAGAAATGGAATTTGATAATATGGATTCTTTCATTAAATGGTTAGCTAGTTTAGACGATAAACAAGCCAAAAAGTTATTGGAAGATGAAGAAGAACGTCGGCGGAAACGTAGTTTGGCTGCTCTTGACTTTGAGCATTAATTAAAGTGTCCTTTCCCCAGATATTGAAGAAGACAGCGATCGCTTACTACCAATAAGCGATCGCTTTCGTAGATTGGAGTTATGGTGATAAAAAAATCTTAAAAAATCACCATTTTCTATTGTTATGTTGATTCAATAATTTTTATCCCTGCTCTAAATTCCCGCAGGGATTGAGCATGATTTTCTATACCAATACAACGCATCAATAAACCTACATCTAAACTCGATAAAAGCTGCGATTTACTAACCGCTTCATATCCCTCATTTCCTAAACTATAAAACAATAACTCATCATTCATCCAAAACCAAACTTCAGGAATTTGTAACCGTTTGTATGCTTCTAGTTTATTAATTCCTCCACTACTAACAACCACCTCAATCACTAAATCAGGATGTTTTCTATTTGCTCCCAATTCATAGGATTCATCACCTTCTATTTTAACCTTTTCAAATTCATTTTCTAAGTTGACAGAACCAGTAGGAGTAAAATCTAATCCCAAAAATTCTAAATAAATTTCTACTAAGGAAGCAATACGTTTTTTGATAGTTTCGTGTTTTTTCCCTGGCATTTTTCTAATCTCCAAAACTCCATCTAAAAAAGATAACCTTAACCCTGGGCGATCGATTAGCTGTTCAACAGCTTTAAATTCTCTCCAAGTTAAGTCACTAATTAAAATTGGTTCTGCTTCTCGTTCGATGAGTGTAGTTATCATAATTTAAACCCAAATTTAGAGAGTGAATTTTTCTCCACATGATATCAGATAAAAACAGATTATAGCGTTTCTGATTCAGAAGAGGTACATTTCCGATCCTGAACAGCTTAATCAGCAAAGGTTTAAGTGTGCCGCACAGATGCGAGAACTGCTATATCATGAAAAATATCAGAGTCTGACAAACCACCCTTAATCATACCATAGCCTTGATCAGTAAACCTTTTGAGAATACCAAATCATCAGACCTCTTGTAAAAATCAAAAATTGTTGTTAGGGTTAGAAGTCAGTAGCCAGTAGTCGGTCGTCAGGAGAATTAAGAATGAATAAAAATCAATTAAGTGGTCTATTTACATATTTTATGCAATTTAATCCTTATTTTTGACGTTTTTGAACCCTCAAAAATCAACTATGCAAGAGATATTATCTAAATTACTTGTTAATACTGCACACTTAAAACTCAAATCTGATAACTGATAACTGATAACTGATAACTGTCTTACTCAGCTTTTACCAAACCCTGAGAGCGAATACAGGCCAGTTCCCAGCGACAATCGGGATTAACTTCCACCGGTTTGAGTCGGGCCCAGATTTCGCCTTGAGCATCGGCATAAAAACTATCGATAATAGCGGGAACACGAGTACCGAAAGGTTCGGTAATCAGGACAGAATCGGTCAGATTAAATACTTCGCCACTGGCTCCCGTTGCTTTTTCGATGACGGGAATTTCTGCTTTGGGAATTGGTTTTCGGAATAGAGGAGCCGAATCGGAACGGGGACGGAAAGGAGATTTTATCTCGCTACTGACTGATTTTACCGTTTCTGCGGCCGGTTTTTCCTCAATTATTTCTGGAGGGGTTTCCGGGGGTTTGGGTGGTACTGCAGCCCTAGAACCCTTTTTAATAATTTGTAGAGGTTGTAGGGGAGAAGTGGCTTGAATTGGCTCTTCGGGGGGTTCAGGGGTGCTAGGGGTTTTCTTCGGGGGACGTGGCATGGTAGGACAAGGAAAATAAAAACTATAGGATTATTGAAGCACATCGAGCCGCTAACCCGCTCGACCGCTGCTTGTATCAATTTTGCTGTGGCTAATTCTTCCCTGGCCCCGGGCCAGATACCCGCACTACAGCTATCTTAGGAATTAGTCGATTCCCCTCTCCCCTCGAACTTATTGAAAAACTTTCTCATTAAGTATTGACAAAAATTCCTAATAAGCTTATGGTTATATATAGTGTTCTCCTCTTAAGGATCGGCAGTGGAACCGCGCGGCAGTCTCTAACAACGCGGTTCCCATTTTTTTTTGGAACGATAGAAGGCTTTTAACGTCTCTAAACTTCTAGGTTTCCTCATCCTTTGGCTTTTATGAACGATAATTCCGACCTGTACCTCGATCATCTCACCCATGCGGATACTGTCATCACTGCTGAAATTGTCGAGCATGAGAGTCAATCCACAGATGAGACAGATTGGGCAGCTCTATCCTCTCATTTACGTCAACAAAATCAAGAATTACAAGCGGAGATCTGGCGACGGGAGCAAGCTCTCGCAGAACTGCGATCCCGGTTAGCCGAGCAACATCGTCGCTTGCAAAGTTGCGATACCCTAATCCAGCAGCAAAACGAGGAACTGCAATACGAAAAGCAACAATTACAGCGAGCGTTAGGAGAAATCAAACAGTATCGTCAAGCAGAACAACGGCAACCGATGATTATTGCCAATTTGACCTCAGAATTGACCCGCACGCGCCAACAATTAGCCCGTTTAGAGCGAGAATGTGCCTTAATTCAGGAAAGTTATCAGGAAAAAAGCCAAAAACTCTGCAACTATGACCAGCAATTGCAGGAATTACGCACCCGTCTCCAACGTCAGCAACGCTACACCCTCCAGTATAAAGCGGCCTTAGCCCAGTATTTCCAACGCGGTAGCGATCGGAATTTTTCCCCAGATTTAGCCATTGTTGCCAAGGCAGCTGCGATCGAGCCTTGGTCTCAGACAGAGAATCAAGAAAGCGATGAAGTGGCTACCATAAATGAGTTTGTAGCGGAATTAGAGACAATTGAGCCAGTAGAATCCTTAAATAAGAAAGACAGGGATTGGCCAGCACCTATCATTTCTCCTTCCCCGAAATATTCCTCTTTTCGGGTTGATTTGCCCACTTTTATTAAATATCGCCAAGAAAAAGATAATTCCTGAACAACAGAAAGAGAGCCGGCGACTGTCCATGTTTCGTCTCGGCTCTCTATTCTGGTTCGCTCCTCACACTAATTAAAATCTATCATAAGCTGGTGATTTTATCTACTAAATTCATAAAAGTTGATATTTTTATAGTTCCGTCATCGGCAGCAGTTGCCATTTTTGATGGAGAAGACGGTTAAGTAGTTTTTGACTGACGCTAATCAGGATTAATCTCGATCGCTGAATTGGGGCCGATTCTCCGATAATGCGACAGTTACGCTCAAAATTGAGCATCGCTTCGCAAAAATTCGCGGTTAGGGGATAGAGTTTCTGGCCTTCCCAACAATCGCAAACGGTTAAAATTTGCAGGATTAAGGCTATTTCGGCGGGATGATGCCAGGATAATAGTTCTGGCTCGGTTAATCTAATTTTTTCCCGATTGAGCAGTTGTAACAAACTAGAATAACGAGCGTGGGTGTATTGAAATAAAAAGAAAAATTCTCCTCTGGGATGGAGAGGAAGCTGATCGGAGAAAAACTTATCGATTAAATCGTTTAGTTTCAGTAACCAAAAGGACAAAAATTGCTGATCTAATAATAATTCTAGCCATCCTTCCCTAAGCTGAATTTGCGGAAAAAAGGTGATTAAATGGTTAAATATGGTTTGACATTGAGCGGACGTAAAATAATAAAACAGAGGTGAACGATAGAGGATAATATCAGTTTTTGGGCAACGATAGAAAGTTAATTTATGGTTGTTTTCTGGAAAAATATTAATTAATTGTTGTTTTAAACAATGCTCGATCGAGGGGTGATTGCAGATAAAATTCATACTCAGAAGGGTAAACGTAGTCGTGCCAAATTAATTGCCATTGGCGAGATAAGTAGGTGGGTGGAATTAAATATAAAATGAACGTAGGTTGGGTTGAAGCATGAAACCCAACGCCCGCATGGGTTACGCTACCGCTAACCCATCCTACAAATAATTGTGCCTACCTACTTAAGCACTGTGGTCAAAGCAAATTTTTGGCTTAAGATGAATATAGGCGATCGGATAGTCTTTCTCTTGTCAGAAACTTCAGACTATCTCTAGGGGCTTACCTCTGTCAATCTGGGGGGTTGCACTTCACTTTTGCATGGGCGATTCATGTCGTCTTTTCTGTTAGGCTTAATTTTTGTCAATTATTGATCAGTAATTCCTGGATTTCTCCCCTATTATTGCCCTGGGAATTAATATTTCGTCGGGCTTTTACCCTTTGAATATTATAATCTTTATATAAATCATCAAAAAAATTATTGTCAGAGTCAAAGTTTTTAAGGTCGGAATTACTTAAAATAAATTTATAACCTGCCCGATCGACTCGATCGATAAATTGTTTTAATCTTATTTGCTCCTCATCGTTAAAATCTTCTTTAGTATAAGAGGTAAAAGCTGATGTTTTTTTAATCGGTTTATAGGGAGGATCAAAATAAAATAAAGTCTTGTTATTGGCATAATTCAGGGTTTGGACAAAATCTCCTTGTAGGATCGTCACTTTCTGTAAATGATGGTTGACAGCTAATAAGTTTTCTTCATTGCAGATCAACGGTTTGACATATTTTCCAAAAGGGACATTAAAAAGTCCTTTGCTATTGACTCTATAAAGTCCATTAAAACAAGTTTTATTGAGAAATAATAACAAAACTGTTTTTTCTATATCTTCATCACAGCCACGAGAATTAAATTCTATTCTTTTATCTAAAAAAAACTTTTGTTGTTCCTCTAGATTTTTAAGTTCATAAAAATCCTGCTGGATTTGTTTAAGCTTGAATATTAATTCTTTGACATTATTTTTAATAACATTATAAGCCATGATTAAATCAGGATTGATGTCATTAATAATAACTTTTTGGACAGAAGAAAAATTATTTAAAACTGAGAATAAAACTGCCCCACCTCCGACAAAAGGTTCAATGTAGTTAAACTGACAATCTTGAGAAATCTGGGAATTAATCAAAGATAGAATATTAGGAACCAGTTGAGTTTTGCCTCCCGCCCACTTTAAAAAAGGTTTGCCGCTAACTGTTTTCCTTTGAGACAAAGAAGTGGTCATTATTATTGCTAGATTATCCTAATTTATTCAATTTACAGCGCAATTCAAGAAAACCTGAAAGGCGGATTTGGTATCAGAAAGGTAAACGGGGCATTGTTTTCAATACTGATTCAATTTGGTTGATTAAATCCAGCAGACGATTGCCATCCACATGAACCTCGCTGGTGGGATAATTGTCGAGGACTTCGATGACTTGAATCTCATTGTCGTTGAGGGCAGAAGTGACTAAGGAACCGCGTAAAGCTTGCCGACTAGCGGCTCGATTGGGGGTGTGGACAATTTCGGCGGCGTAATCTAGCAAACTTTCGCCAAAAAAACTATTAAGAAATTTGGAAAGAAAGATGGCATCCACCGCTACGCGACGATTAAGGATTTTGCGGAATTCTTCGGGTTTTTGGTTAGCCATCTTTAATTGTGAGGCTAAAGCGGGAGCTAATTCGCCTGTTTCGCTCAATTGCTTTAATTCTGATACCGATACGGACCCTTGGAAGATGTGGTATTTTATGATAGCTGATTCGGCGGCTGACAAAGACTGACAAACACCGAGAAAGATAGATATTCCTAGGGGAAGTAAAAGATTTTTGAACATAAACCAAAGGTGCAAAACAAGCGATAAGCGATCGGGATGATTGACTCATTCTAACGGAATTGGTTGCCGCTTAGGAAAAACTTAAGACGGTGTGGATTATCTAGAGATGAATTTTTTAGTCACCCAACTAGAAGCAAAAAGCTGATGGCTTAATGCTAATCATTAATTTACATTCGCGACAGGGCGGCGATTTTCGCTAGTTTATCTTTTTCCAAACCGTTGAGATCCTCTAGCTTTAACCATCCTTCCTTTAATAGTTGAGCAAAGACAAAAATTAGGGAAGTATAGCGATAGTCATATTTACCATCAATCTGATGTCGTCGGGCGCTCAGATAATCGTGCATTTGCCAGATATCATCTAAAACCGTGATCTGACCAGACTGTTCTTTAATATGTTCTATTAAAGTGCTAGTTTCTCGCTGATAGGCTTTTTGGAAAGCAGTTTGAGCAATTTCTTGTTCCGTATCTGACCAAATTATTTCACTCATAGGCATGATTTTAGTTTTAGGGGTGATAATTTTGGGTTTTTGAACTACCTCGACTCTTTTCGCCCACATCTGTAAGAATAATTGTTTAGTTATTCTTACCTAGATCGGAGAAGAAACCGGTGTATTTACCAATTTTTTTAAGTCAGCCTTTTAATTGTATAAAAAAAAGAGTTCACTTGACAAGGAACTCTAATAAGTTTCATCAGAATTTTTAATGATTTCTCTCAGTAGCTATTTAGCCACGGGCAAAGTTTAATAATTCTTTCGGAGAAGCTAATAAATCGATCGCTACGAAGAAAATTTTATTATCAGGAGTTAGGAGGAAGCGCCATGCCATATTCATACCCACACCTGCACCAAACCAAGGAGTTTGTACTTTTCCCGTCACTTTAATCTGAGTAAAACCGTCATCGGCGGGTTCTACTACACCGCGTTCGGGGATTAATTTCAAATTTTGGCATTCTTCCCGGAAAAAGCGATATACTGCCTCTTTACCGACGACGGGACGTTGGAAAGGTGGTTGCAGAGCGCCGTCAGGGGTGAATAATTCAATTAATACATCAAAGTCGTTAGCGTTGAGGTTGTCCATATAGTTGAGGACGGTGGCATTGGTAACGCCTTCAATGCTAACTTTGGTCCGTTCGGCAATATTTTGGGGAGGAACCACGGGTTCGGAAATACGGTTATAATCGCCCAGTTTCTTGGGATCGTAGCCCATATCGACCACACAATTCCGCAGAACGGTGATTTGTTGTCCCGACTCTAATTTTTTAATCCCGTCTAAAACGGCACTAGCATTAGCAGATAGTTCATAACCCTTGGGAATTGGCGCAACACTGCCATCTTCCATCCATTGTCCTAATTGATACCAGAATCCCAGCTTGATATTAGCAGACCAAGTGCCGTAGGTACGACAAATCGGGGTGTCAGCATGGTTGGCTAAGTCGCACATCACCTGCGACTGTTGCAGGGGTGACATCTGCCGAATTTCATTCATGGTTTTTTCGGCAAAGACCATACTAGCAGCGCCGGGGGCGGCAACGGTGATGGTTTTGCCCATTTCTAGATAGGCAAACCAAATCAAGGCTAGTTGATCTTCGGTATTCAGCTGATTGAAACGCGCAATCGTGGCGGGAACCACATCCGCTGATAGCGTGTTGGGGAAAATGCTCCGCGCTGATTCGATCGTAAACGGCATAGATTCACCTTGAAGTAAAGTTTTGTATCAATTTACCAGCATTCTATCATATTTGCGCCACAAGGCAGCACCCCTGGGGAAACTTTCCCAAAAAAAGCTGTACTTTAGATCACACTTACCCAGTATTATCACAAAATCTTAATGGTTGAACAACTGTTCTATCAATTATCTGGTTTTGCGGCAGCAACGAGCGATCGCCTTTAGTTTGGCGATGCTATATAATAAAAAGTATCTCCAGAGAATGATTTTTCCTGTCTCTATGCAACACGCCTCTCTGACTCGCTTTGAACCTGCGACTACTCTTGATGAAATCCATTTAACTATATCTCCTGAACCCCTATTAACTCAGAAGGAAATAGATGCTTTTTATCGAGAAGAAATGAATAAAGTGAGAGGGGAAGATAAAATTCAGCGTCTAAAATTAGGGTTAAAACGGGTCATAGATACGCAACAATATTACAAAGCCTGTTTAATGGGACACACGGGGGTAGGCAAATCGACAGAATTAACTCGTTTAATTAATGATCATGAGATTAAACAGCATTTTAAACCCCTGCGATTTAGTGTTTTAAGTGAACTCGATGCGATTAATTTCAGTCCCCTTGATGTGTTTCTCTTTATGGTGGTGGAAATTGTTGAGAAAACCGCTAAAATTTCTCGGCAGCCTAGTAGTAAAAATTTACAAAAGCTTTGGGATTGGTTTAGTTCTGAAGAATTCACCCGTAAGGAAACCAGAGAAAGTCAAATCAAAACGGAAGCAGGAGCGGGAGTAAAGGAAGATTCTTTCTGGAATAAAATTCTCGGACTTTTTGCCTCTCTCAAGGGAGAATTCCGGTTTGCTTCCTCGCGAGAGAAAAAAGTTGTTGAATACCGTCTTTCCCGTTCCAGAGATTTAATTAATATTGCTAATCAACTCCTGAAAGAGTGTAATCAGAACTTACAGGAAACTATGCAGAGAAGCTGGTTAATTATTGGAGAGGACTTTGATAGAGTGTCTGTTTCACGAGAAGCGGTCAGGGATTTATTTTTAAACTGTTCTAACATTTTCAAAGATTTAGACATTCACATTATTTTTAATATTCCGATTGGATTGTATAATTCATCTCCCGGGATTAACCTCACTTTTGACCATAATCTCCTGATTCCCGATACTGCGGTTTTTTGCCAAAAAGATCATACTCCTAACCAAAAAGGACGGGAAGCAGTGAGAAAAGTTTTAGAAGCAAGAGTTAAATCTAATTTATTTGAAGATGGACAAATAGAGCGGGTTATTATTGCCTCTGGTGGCAACATCAGAGATTTGCTCTATTTGCTTAGAGAAGCTTCTGAAGAGGCAATTGTCAATCAACAAAATCTGATCATGTCTAGTCATATTAGCAAGGCAATTAACAAGTTAAGAACAGAATATAGATCACGTTTAGGAACAAATCCTCATGATAACGATCATGTTAGTTATGGGGATAAGGTAGCATTGTTAAAACGAATTTATGATGCTAATCCAGAAGCACAAATTCCCAATGAAGTATTATACGCTTTATTAAATGATCGAGCGATTCAAGAAGTAGATGGAGACGGGGAAAGATGCTTTATGGTGCATCCCCTTGTGGTTGATATTTTAAATGCTCAAGGTCGTATTCCTACTGGTCCCGATGGAGGTGTCCCCGGTGGTACATCAAGTTAATCAAACTAATCAATCGGAGTTAGAACCGGGTACTATTTCCCATACGGCAGCTCGTTTGCTATTATGGGGACGAAGACCATCTAGAGGTTTAGCTAGGGTGGAATTTTATGATGAGTTTTCCCGTCAGCAAGTAGTTAGAGAATTAGAGAATAAACTGCAAGAACAAGGCATTATTTTTCATAAAATTGTCTTACCAAGATGGAAAAAACCCTCTTTTGTCTTGAACTTCTTGTTAACACAATTGACAGAATTGGAGTCGGGAGTAGTATCAATTACTGGTTTTGAAACCGCTTTTTCTGATGCTTCCCTAGTAGATGCCTTGCAATTAATTAATTTCAATCGAGAAAATTTAGCTCGCTTTAATCTCCGACAAATTTGGTGGATGAATCATGATTTTACTAACAAAGTTATTCGGTATATGCCAGATTTAAATTCTTGGTTTTTCCTGCGATTATTTTTAACAGAAAATTCAACCCAAGCTACCAACTATAATCAGCTATTTACCGATAAAAATACCGTTCATGATCCCTATAATTTACCAGGAACAGCAGTTAACTTTGTTGGTAGAGAACAGGAATTATCCCGGATTCATCAAGCTTTTCAGCAATCTTCCCCAATTGTTTTAAGTGGGATGGGAGGTTCGGGAAAAACTGAATTAGCTTTACAGTATGCTTGGCAACATAAAGGGGATTATCCTGCGGGTATTTGTTGGATAAATGTCCTTAACAGTGACCCCGGTTTGGCTATTTTATTTTTTGCCAGAGAATACCTGGGTTTAAACATCCCCAATCAGGGAACCTTAAGTGAACGAGTGCGTTACTGTTGGCAAAATTGGCCCGAGGGAAATGCTTTAATTATTTTTGATGATGTGCGTGACTACGACCAAATTAAATCTTATCTACCACCGGGAAAAGAATCTCGTTTTCGGGTTTTAATTACCACTCGCTTTAGTTACTTAGGGGTATCGCTATCAACGATAAACTTAGATGTTCTCACAGAAGCGCAAGCTTTAGATTTACTGCAAACCTACTTAGGAAAAGAACGTCTAACCGCGGAGTTAGAGGCAGCCAAGCAACTTTGTCAGTGTTTAGGATATTTGCCTCTAGGATTACAATTACTAGGCAGTTTTCTGAGACAAGAAACCACTGAAACTTTAGCAAATATCAAGGAAAAATTCTCCAAAAAAGGCTTAAAATATCTCAACTCTGATAAGGAGGAAGTCCGCAGTATTAAAACAATTCTCGATCTCAGTTGGCAACTGTTAGAAACAGAAGAACAAAAATTAGCTCTTTATCTCAGTTTATTTGCTTCGGCACCTTTTCCCAACCACTTAATCATCAGTTTATTTTCTGATGAAGCTAAAGATGAGATAGAAAAATGGTTAACCGATAGCTTGGTTAAGCTTAATTTGCTGAAATCTTTAGGCAATGAATGGTATCAACTGCATCCTCTCATCCGTCTTTATCTACGGGAAAAATTAGAAGGTTCCGAGATAGCCAATACCGCAAAAAGTCGTTATTGTACGGTGATGACAGATACATCGAGAACAGTCCCCCAAACTCCTACTCTAGATATTATTCAAAATCTGACTCCCTTAATTCCCCATATTGAACAAGCTGTCAGGGAATATCCAGAATATATCGCTGATGAGGATTTAGTTTCGTCCTATACGGGTTTAGCTCGTTATTATAAAGGACAAGGATTGTATGCTATTGCTGAACCTTACTATCAAGCTTGTTTAACCGCAACTCGAACCCGCTTAGGAGAAAATCATCTCGATGTGGCAACTTCCCTCAACAATTTAGCAGCATTGTACGATTCCCAAGGTAGATACTCAGAAGCGGAACCTCTCTATCTAGAAGCATTAGATTTGTTAAAACGACTCTTAGGAGACAATCATCCCCATGTGGCAACTTCCCTCAACAATTTAGCAGGATTGTACGAATCCCAAGGTAGATACTCAGAAGCGGAACCTCTCTATCTAGAAGCTTTAGATTTGAGAAAACGACTCTTAGGAGACAATCATCCCCATGTGGCACAATCCCTCAACAATTTAGCACACTTGTACGAATCCCAAGGCAGTTACACAGAAGCGGAACCTCTCTATCTATAAGAATTAGATTTTTATAAACGACTCTTAGGAGACAATCATCCCTCTCTGGCAACTTCCCTCAACAATTTAGCACACTTGTACGATTCCCAAGGCAGGTACACAGAAGCAGAACCTCTCTATCTAGAAGCATTAGATTTGGATAAACGACTTTTAGGAGACAATCATCCCTCTGTGGCACTTTCCCTCAACAATTTAGCACACTTGTACCATTCTCAAGGCAGGTACACAGAAGCGGAACCTCTCCTTCTAGAAGCATTAGATTTGAGAAAACGACTCTTAGGAGACAATCATCCCCATGTGGCACAATCTCTCAACAATTTAGCAGCATTGTACAAATCCCAAGGTAGGTACACAGAAGCAGAACCTCTCTATCTAGAAGCTTTAGATTTGGATAAACGACTTTTAGGAGACAATCATCCCTCTGTGGCAACTTCCCTCAACAATTTAGCAGGATTGTACTATTCCCAAGGCAGGTACACAGAAGCGGAACGGAAGTGCGTCGTGTCGGGAGAGTGGGTGCATGGTGGTGTAGATCTCGGTGGTCGCGGTCTGGG